>JACQMU010000001.1 GCA_016203425.1 Candidatus Woesearchaeota archaeon | reverse complement strand
GAGCTAACCAAAGAAAGCGACATAGACCTGTTCTTTGACTGCAACAAAAAAAATGAAGAATTCTTGAAAAGAATTGTTGATTCAGCAATTCTTAATTTTGAGTCTTCAAAAGACTATGATAAATGGAAACTACTGCACTTTACTTACCCTTTCTCAGTTCAAGTTGGTATTATTAACGAATGGCAACTTAAGTCAAGCATTGCAAGCGAAGGAATTTTGCTGTACACAAACAAACCTGCAATAATAACCGGTGAAAGAAGTGTTCTTTTTGTTATGCATCATCCAAAAAAGAAAAAAGATTACATCCGCATAAGAAGACTCTTGTTTGGAAGAGATGAAGAGTTTTACAAAGGCAAAGGCGCTGTCCAGCAAGCAAATGGCAAAAAGCTGTCCAACAATGTTTTCATTGTGCCACAAGCTCAACAAAAAGATATTATGGACATACTTTCCAAAGAAAAAATTGATTTCTCAATGACAGAGATAATAATGCGATAAATTTATAATAACAAATTTATTTACACAACTCAATGAGGACATGGCCACGAATAACAGCGCTCATTCTTGGAACAACACTATTTATTTCAAACTGCAAAGACGCGTACAGCCCACAAAACAACAAAATATGGCTTCAAAAACAAACAACAGAAACACCAAAAGATTATCTGGGGCCTGCATACGCAAACCTGCTTGTTGAAATAGACTACGACACAACAACACCGCCAAATACAGACACACTTAACACTTACAAAGAAGAAATACTGGCGCGCATACAGCCAAAAAACATAACTTTCAGAACAGACAAAATAATGCCATTCGGCCCAGAAACACTAACAATTGACGACTTAGAACAACAAGAAAAAATAACGAGAGACGAGTACACAGGGGCAGGAACCCTCACACTACATGTATACTGGCTAACAAAAAACATCGGCACAACCTATGCTGGATTTCAGTACACCCCCTCAAGCATTGCACTATTCAACATGCAACAAGAAAATGAATACACTCTATCCATACTATTGCACGAAACAGGACACATTATTGGTCTTGTCAACAAAGGCACACAACAACAAACAGAACACACAGCAGACATGATACACTGCGCAACACCAAACTGCGTGATGCAAAAAGTCATTAACAGCAAAAGAACCTACTGCCAAAACTGCATTGAAGACATCATTGCAGCAGGAGGAAGATAAAGATAACTGCGCAGTTTATAACACATTAGGCGCAGTTATCGATATACTGAACTGCGTAAAACTATTGGCTATAACCAATGCAGTTCAGTATAAACTTTATTCTCTGCTCCACAAAGCCCACCCCCTACAAACAGTATCTGCACAGCTCAGCCAACTCAAGTCCTTCATTTATAAATAAAAACCCCAAGGTATATAAATACTATGCACTTCATAAGGGTATGAACCCTATACTTGAGCAATACAATCCATGGAACAAGCAATTGAATTTTAGAATCGACAGGTTGTTTTATTATCAACATATTGTAGAACTCATACAACGCAAAGAAATTCAAGTGTTCTCTGGGATAAGGCGCTGCGGGAAGACAACACTTATGCTGCAGTGCATGCGGTACCTCTTGGACTTGGGTGTAAAAAAGGAACAGATATTGTTCATTCCTTGTGACGAGCCATTGTTAGGGCTGCAAGATTTTGAGGATATTCATAAGATTATCTCGGAATTTCGTAAAGAAAAAGAAAAGCTCTATGTTTTCCTAGATGAAGTTCAGGTAATTAAAGGATGGGAGAGATACTTGAAAGGTCGGTACGACTCACAGGAACCGCTCAAATTCTTCGTATCAGGCTCCACTGCGTCTTTTTTCAAAAATGATGTTGCCAGCCTTCTTACTGGCAGATATTTTTTCCATAAGATAACAACCTGTACTTATGTAGAATATTTACGAATTGCCAAAAAGGGCACACTTAAAGACTACCTCGAATGGGGTGGATTTCCCGAAGTTATTTTGGCGGATAATCATAGGGAAAAACTTCAGATATTACAGACATACCTGGACACCATAATTTCAAAGGACATAATTAAAAGATATCGGCTGAGAAATGGCAAAACTATAGAAAAGTTAATTAAAAGTATTCTTGCAGTAATTGGCGGAAAAATTTCCAAGCTGAAAATTGCACAACAGTTTGCGATTCATCCACGCAGTGTAGACCGCTACTTAAATACTGGCATTGATTGCTTTTTGTTTGTTGAGGTGTCTTTTTTCACACAATCCTCGCGGAAAGGAAGACAGTATCTGCCAAAAATATACCCTTGTGACGTTGGATTTAGTCGCCTATTGACTGGACGAACTGAACTTGGCCGAAGTGCGGAGTGGGCAGTCTTAAGAAAATTAAATGAGGCGTCATACTGGTCGTCTGACGAGCACGAAGTAGATTTTGTGACCAGAACGCAGGCAATACAAGTCACATACACTCACGATGTTCCTCAACGGGAATTTGATGGGCTCCTCGCATTCCGCAAGTTTCACAAAATATCAGGGGTTGTGCTTGCAATTAGTTCGACTGACAAAACGCAATCGCTTGAATTATTTTTAACTGATAATACTCAGAATAATATTATTACAGCAGGAGGAAGATAAATTTACAATCCCCCACAAGCAGCATCTCTCTGCGTTGTTGCCTGCGAGATGTTTATTCTTTAACACGCATTTTGGCATCTACCAAGTGCAATATCCCTTTGCTCTGTTAACTGTGATAACTGTGTTGTATATGCGTCACGCTCATTTAAAAGTCTTGCTCTGTAGTTAGCAATCGAGTTTAGTTGTGGACTGAAACCAATGTATTTACTCATTATACAACTCTCTAGTAGTGCATCCTCTATTATAAAACCTGCATTATTGCAATACTGGACAACTGCGTCAAAACTACTAATCTTACTACCTATAGGTTGAATTAGCGTGCTTTTGCTATTTATTTGATCCTGCAAAACAACAATTTCAGGTCTTTGTGGGCATTGATTTCTGCATTGTTGTTGTGCAACTTGAGCTTGTGAACATACAGCATTTTTGCGTTCAACAGCACTTTGTAAGTTACTTCGTAATGTTGCAAGCTCGCTTTCAAGACTTGCAAATCTCTGTTGCGCAGGGTTTAAGTTATTTTGAAGCGGTACTTTCTCGCTAATACACCTCTCATACTTAGGACATTTGGGCATCATGTATGATCCGTCACAAAAAGTGTTATAACAGAATTTAACATGGTTATACTTTTTGGGACCATTTGTAATACAAGAATCACGGTCTGTTATAATCTTATTGCAAGAGTTAGTTTTAGTAATTAATGCAGACTGAGCATTTGCCGCATCATTTTGTGCTCTATCACGAACCTGTTGTTGTTGCATTTTTTGCGCTTCAGCACTTGCAACAGCAGCATTTGCAGCATCACACGCCTGTTTAGCAATTGCAGCAGAATTATCGGGTGGTGGTAAAGCTGGTTGTTGTGGTGGTGCTTGCGCAGGCGGTGCGCTTAAGCTACTTGTGGTGAGTTGCGCATTTCTCTCATTCTTCTCAGAATTAAAGCTATTAACTGTTACAATTGTACGCTTTCCATTGTAACTCACTGTTGTTGAATTTTGAGCTTGAGGTCCAGACATTCTTCCTAAACCTAAACGATAGTTCATAATTGGTGTTTCACCATCATAGAACCGCAAGAATATAGTACCTATATCATTTTTCTTAATTTGGATGTTTAAGACTTCAAAACTCAATCCATTGCTTAATTCAACTTTATTATCCCCTTTATTCTCTTTGTCAACAATGTGCGTCAAAACAACAGGACACACGTGAGACCCATCAACAGTGCCATCACAATCATCGTCTATTTTGTTACACGTTTCTGGGGAAGGTGTACAATTTAGACTTCCAGCAACCTGCCTTCCAGTCACTCCCAAGAATTTGCCAGTGACAAAACTTTTTGCAGGGGTTTTTACTTCACCTTTAGCACCATATGCTTTGACCATAAAAGCACCAGTAATGCCATTACCAGTGGACTTCAACAAAAGAGCATAAGCAAAAGTTGACAACAAAAGCGTCATGCAAACAAAGATGAAAAGAATTTTTGCGTTCTTCATACAATCACCATTTTTATGAGAATGAAAGAAACACCACTATATTAATATTTCGTCAATCAAAACTCTCAACATTAAACACGGGAGCACGATTGACATTTCTGACAGTCACAATAACATCCTTCGCCACAGTATTAATGCCGTCAGTTCCGGTCACAGTCACTGTGTGCACGCCAGAATCATCAAAATTAGTTTTGTAACTCTCACTTGTCATCCAGCCAGAATATGTGACGCGCACAGAATCAGCATCAGGATCACTAACTTCAAGAGGAATGGTTACAACATCTCCCTCTTCAACACTAATGTCAACCTGCTTTAGCTTGAGAACAGGCGGACGATTAGCAGACTCAACAGAAACTTTGAAAGTTGCAGTAGTCTTTGCATCACCATCAGAAGCAGTAACCGTCACCTGATAATTACCACCATCACCAGCATTTGTCTGCCAAGCACCATTTGCATCCAACGGAGCAGAAAAACTAAAACTAATTTTGTCATTATCCGCATCAGAAGCAACAGGCTTGACAGTAATCTTGTCCCCCTCTTTAATAACAATGTCAGTAATTGGCTCAACAACAGGAGCACGATTTACTTTATTAACAACAACATTAACTTTCCTAGAAACAGTACTTGTGCCATCAGACGCCTTAATCACAACCTGATACTTGCCAGCGTCACCAAAAGTAGTTGATTTTGTAGGGCTGCTCATCCAGCCAGAAAATGAAACCTCAACTTTGTCATTCTCAGGATCAGTAACTACAGGATCAAGATTAACAGTCTCGCCCTCATTCAAAATAATATCCTGCATTGGCTGAATAACCGGCGGCCTGTTTTTAGCAAGAACAACAACCTTTACTTTTTGCGTAGCTTTGGTCTTACCATCAGAAGCAGTAATTGTAATAACATACTCTCCAGCATCACCAGCTTTTGTGCGCCACTTTCCCTGCTTATCCAGAGGATTTGTAAATGAATAAGTTAGTTTGTCACCATCAGGATCAACTGCCTTGAGTTTAGGGAATGAAACAAGATCGCCCTCAAGAACAGTCTTTACAGGCATTTTATCAGCAGACACAGCTTCATTAAACTCAGTTTTCTCAGCGACAGGCTCTTCAGAAACCACAGAAACAGGAACTGGCGCTTGCTCTGAAGATTCAGCATCTGTTTCATCAGCACAGCCAGCAGGAAGCTCAAAAGCTGATTTACAAGCTGCAAGAACAAGAAATGAAACAACAATTGCTGCAAACAAAGTTTTATTCATGAAAGCCCCCAAACTGCAACGACAACAGGTGGTTTAAATAGTTTGTTGTTGTTG
>JACQMU010000043.1 GCA_016203425.1 Candidatus Woesearchaeota archaeon | reverse complement strand
GGACTAAAATGACTCAAGAAAACGTATCTCAAGATTATGTTGTTGAATTGCACGGTACAGGTGAGCAGGTGGAATTTGGTGCGGTGTACACTGCGAATGATTTTCCTGCTCTTAAAACAATTTTAGAAAATGCTTTTAAAAAACTTCGATTTGCAGGGAGCTTGACGTTTGCTTTAAACTATGCGAGAGTTGCTGAAAATAAAGCTTTGTGTTATTTTCCAAGCATTAATAATACAAATTATTGGACTGGCACAGTTATAAATGCTGATGGTGGTTTAGTGGGTGTTCTAATTCCTAATTCACAAAAATTTTATGAAACAAAACAACCAAATAATGATCTTGTGTTAACACGCGCACCCCAACTGAAAGGCAAACCAGAGCCGTTTGCTGCATTAGCATTGGTTAAAGGAAATGTTGCGAAAGAAAGCATTGAGGACGCGCTAAATAAAATTGATGCCGCCATCAGAAATTACAAAAATGCTTGATTTCTTTTTGAACTCTTTGTCGAGCATTTGGCACAGTTCTTCCGAAAGCTTTATATGCCGAGTATACTTAAAGTATACCTTATGGAAGTAACAACTGTCAAAGTTCAGAAACGTACTAAGCTTGCATTGGAAGAATTAAAAGTTGAGCGTGAGAGTTTTGATGTCGTCATATCTAAACTTATTTTGTGCGCAAAGAAAATAGATTTGAAAAAGAGATTAATAGAGGCGTATAAAAGTATGGGCAAAAATGATGTTCTCGTCTTGAAAGAGTGGGAGACTGCATCAAGGGAAGTATGAAATGGAGGTTAAGCGCGGCGACATTTGGCTTGTAAATCTTGATCCCACAATAGGGCACGAGATTAAAAAGTCAAGGCCTGCAGTCATAATTCAAAATGATGTTGGGAATAAGTATAGTCCAATAACAATAATCGCGCCAATAACATCACAGAATCTTGAGAATGTTTATCCAATTGAAGTTTTGTTGAATAATGAGAATTCAGGGCTTGATAAGGATTCAAAAGTGCTTTTGAACCAAATTCGTGCGGTAGACAAACAAAGGATTATAAAAAAAGTCGGTGTTGTAGACGAGACTGCGCTTGATAAAATTGATGATGCGATTAAGATAAGTTTAGGCATTATACAAATTTAAGTTTGTTGTTTGCTTATTTCCTTGAAATAACTTTTCACAATTTTTTGGTAGCCTTTTGGTATGCTTTCGCCGTATGCTTTGTCTGTTGTTGCGCTGATTTCGCGTGGAGGCACTTCTTGGAATTCTTGTGGTTTTCGTTCTTTTTGTTTTGTTATGTCGACGTCGCTTAGGACTGGATTAATCTGTAAATTCAGTTCTTTTGTTCCGAGTGTTGCGATTGTTTTGTTGCCGAATATGTCTTTGCTTTGGTTTTCTTCTTTGAAGATGAGTGATTCTGGATTGAGTTCGTAGTCTGGCAGTGAGCTTAATGATTGTTCGATGTAGGATGTTATTTTTGTGTAGTCGATTAGTCTTACGTTGTATGCTGCTGTTCCTATTATTAAAAATGATAATATTGCCAGTACCATTAATTGTCTTGTGAGTCTTCCGAAGCTGAGAAAGTATGATGTTTTGACGTCTTTTAGCAGTTTTAGCACTTCTTCATTCAGGCCTTGTGTTATTTCGTTGTCTTTGTCAAGGTTGTCTGCTGCAGTGCTGAGTCGTTCTCGCAGTGTTGGCACTTTTGATTCAACAGCAGTGAATGACAGTCTTGTTATTGCGTTGTACGTGTGTATTCCGCCGTAAACTATTAGTGCGAGGAATGATGCATACCATGGCAGGTTGATGAGTGAGAATGTGAGGAATGCGATTATGAAAACTACTAGTGAGTCCATGACTGCATTGAAGAGTGTGAGCTGCCATAATGCTGTGCCGACTTCTCGCAGTGCTTTGCCAATGTTTTTTTTGGGCTGATTAGCAGTTGGTGCTGTTGTTGGCTCTGCAGAGGTCTTGTTTGCACTTGACGTACTTGAAATTGACGTCATCGTATTGCCGTTGGGCTTCATTGAGCGCTCCTTGTAGGTTTGTTATTTTGTTTTCTTTGTCTTTGATTGAGTCGTCGAGTGTTTTTATTACGCTTTCTTTTTTTCGTATGTCTTCCTCGAGCTGTGAATTTTGTTGTTTTAGCTGTGTTGTTGTGGTCTCAAGTTTTTCTTTTGTTTCGCGTATTTCTGTGTATTTTTCGCTGATGTCTGTTT
>JACQMU010000052.1 GCA_016203425.1 Candidatus Woesearchaeota archaeon | reverse complement strand
TGTTTCTCCTTGTTCTGCTTGTGTTCTTCCGCCCCATTTTTGGCATACGTTTACTTCCCAGTCTTCTACTGCGTGCCATGGCAGCCTTGGTTCTTTTTCTTTGAAGAATTGGCCAACAGCGTCAGCTACTACAAGCAGTTCAAATAAAACTGAATAAACTATTGGTGTGATTATCAAAACTACAATTACAAAGATGATTACTTTTCTATACAATTTGTCCGCAATAGTCATGTCCTTTTATGTCTCCGTCGTATTGATCCCAGTTAAATGCGTTGCCGCTGAAAAATTCTGTTTCTGTCAGTTCTTGTGCGCCTCCCCAGAGAGCACAGCTTGTGTAGTACCACCCGCCGGGTAACGCGAGAGCACTTATTTCGTATTCTTCGAGGTGAAGGATTGGGTCGCAGGCATATGTCCATGCTGCTGAGCTTGCAAGCTTGCCTATTGAGAGAAAGTTTCCTAACATTTGTTTCATCAGTGATGCCAGTCTTGAGCCTCCTGCGATTTTCCATGCTGCGCTGTCTACGTAGAGGCAGTTTTGTGTTTTGTATGTTTGGTCACATGCGGCAAATGGCAGTCCTTTTTTTGCATGTTCTTTTATGCAGTTTCGATAAATGCAGGTTATTTGTTGTTCTTTGCGTATGTTGTATTCGATGGCTGGTGGGCAGTAGCAGTTTTGTGCTACGTGTATGCTTTTGTATGGTTCCCACCCGTACAGCATGCCTCCTGCAGTAAATGTTGGTTTTCCTTCTTGTTTGTCAATTTTTGTGATTATGTTGCTTATTCCTCCTAAGAATGGTATTTGTAGTGAGCCGCTGTGCTTGCATAGCTGGCATGAGTAAATGAATGCTGCTTGTTTTATTGGTGCGTATGGAATTATTGATGGTGTCCACACGAATTTTGTTGGAAAATAAAAAAAGTTTAGAGATGGTAAAGCATATACTGCCCAGACCGCTTGACCTGCAGGCGGGCCGCCGCATACGATGCACCACCAAATGAACCATGCAATGCCCCATATTATGCTGGTGACTGTTGCCATCATCGCGTCTGTTTGTGCTATTGTTTGCCCAAAAGATACAAGTTTGCCTAATGCTGCATTTGTTTTTTCCCAGTCTTGTATTGCATTGTCAAGGTGTTTTATTTGTGCTTCAATGTCATTTATTTTGTTTTGCACGCCTTCTTCTATTGTTCCGAGTGGATTGTTGTAAAGTGGTATTTTTAGTGTGAATTCTATTTTTTGTGGTTTTTGGTAGAGCGTGTTGCCTTTTTTGATTGTGAGTTGTGCTGTGCAGGGTATTTTTAGTGCTGGTTCTTTTATGTCTGAAACATCTGTGCTGAATTTCATGAACATTGTTGGCCGTGTGCTTTGTTCTCCTGTTAGTTGTGGTGTTTCTGCAAGGTATTTGTCGTCACAGTTTATGCTTTGTGCAATTATTGACAGGTCTGTTTCTGTTTTTTTCTGCGCCCAGAATATTGTTGCAACGATTGGGTATTCTGTTATGGTTGCTGTTTTTTTATCTATGCCGTTGCGCGGCTGTATTCGTGCGTTTCCAAATCCGAACAGGTCTTCTACAAGAGGCTCTGTTGCAAATATTTCTATTGTTTGTGTTATTTGTTTTGTGTTGCCTTTGTTGTCTTTTGCTGTTATTATGACTGGCTGCAGTCCTTCTGTTGCTTTGAGATTTTTTATGCGTGCACTGCATCTTAATGCAGTTCCGTCTTTTTCGCACACAGCATTTAGTGGTGTTTGTTGTGTGCTGATTTTGCTGGCGTCTATTTCTACTGTTGGGCTGGAGATTGTTGCCGGCAGGCTCACCATGATTGCTATTTCATCATCTGTTGTTGGGTTTTGTGGTGCGTATTGAATGTCTTGTATTTCTACATCATCGTCTGTTATGTCAACATCTTGTTTGAATTCTCCTGCAAAATTGTTTTCGGCGTCATCTTCTGATGAGCTTAATAGCGTTATTGTGTAGCCCCCTTTTGGCTCTGTTGCCGTGATTTTCCACGTGCATTCCCAGTGCTCGTTTGTTTTGTGGCATTCATCTGCTTGTACTTTGTCGTTTCTGATAATCTCACTTAAATCAAGATAAACGTTTTTGTTTCTTCCAAATCCTGTGCCTTTCTCGTCTATTCGTGCAGTTATTGTTGTCAGTTCTTTTGTGCTGATCAAATACGCACCTTCAATGTCTTGTAAGTCTGTAATTATTGTTGTTGTTTGTGGTGCTTCGTCATCAACAGTAAGACTGCATTGTGCGTCTTTTGTTGCTTTGTTTCCAAACACATCAACTATTGTTGCAGTAATTTTGCAGTCAAATGGTGTTTTGACATTGATGTCTTGCACAGTTATTGTGTTGTCTTCGCTTTGGAATGCGTTTCTCCAGTCGCTTGGAATTCCTGTTAGTTTTTCAACATTTATCAGTGTTTGTGGCAAGTCCAATGCATTTGTGTTCTCAAAATATAGTTTCATGCTTGCTGTTGTTCCTTCTTTTTTTGTGTGTGTTATTGTTCCGAGCGTGTCAAAAAACTCTATTTTGTTTGGTTCTGGAGCTTTTGTCACAACTGTTAATTTTGTGCATTGTTCTTCGCTTTGTTTGCCAGAATAATCTTGTGCTCGTGCGCAAATGTTGAAACTTCCGTCTTGTGTTGGCGTGTATTCAAAGCTTTCTTCGAGCACGCAGTCTTCTTGCTCACCCGTTCTTGTCGCCAAAACCTTTCCTGTTTCTTTGTCAAAGAATTCAACTTTTTTGATTCCGCTGCAAATTGTTGAGTCTCGTCCTACTCCGTAATCAACTGTTTGGTGGCTGAACTGTGCTGGCTGTAAGGATGTTATTTCTGGATAAATGCTGAAGTATTTTATTTCTGGTGCTTCAGTATCTTGTTGTGGAATTGCTGTTTCTTGTGCAAAAACTATTGGGAGTGTAATTAAAAGTATGCTTAATGCTAAAGCAATTGCTCTCTTATGCATGTGTTCCTCTTTTAGTGCTATAAGTGCAGAGTATGTTTATAAAATATTCTAAAAGTGTCGTCAAGCATTCGTAAATGCCGCTGCTGGCGTGAGACGAGGCAGGGGTTGCTCCATCCGGGATGCCGAGTAGGGTGTGACGTAGTCACGCCCGTCTCACCGCCTACAGCAGCGGCTTTAATATTAGAATAAACTTTTAATGAAGGATAGTTTTTTATATGTGTTGTTTATTGAATTTTTGATGCCTATGGAAATCGAGGTGAAACTATGAAAGAACAGCCTAAAGGTCAGCGTGTTGGTGTTTTTGTTGACGTGCAGAACATGTATTATTCTGCAAGATTTGCGTACAATGCTAAAGTGAATTTTAAATCAATCCTTAATGAGGCCGTTGGTGGACGTAATATTATTCGTGCTATTGCTTATGTGATTAAGGCAGAGGAAGTTGAGAAGGAGTCTGTTTTTTTCGACGCTTTGGGCCACATTGGTTTTCAGGTAAAGGCTAAAGATTTGCAAATTTTTTATGGTGGTGCAAAGAAAGGGGATTGGGATATTGGGATTGCTATGGACATGATTGAGCTTGCTCCAAAGCTTGATACTGTTGTGCTGGTGTCTGGTGATGGTGATTTTGTGCCTCTTGTGCTTCACTTGCAGCGTGCTTTGGGTTGTCGTGTTGAAGTTGTGGCTTTTGGCAAGAGTGCTTCTTCAAAGCTTGCTGAGGCTGCTGACAGCTTTACTGACATGGACCAAAATCTTAAAAAATTCTTGATTGAGCGTAAGTTGGAGCGAAGGCCTATAAGCCAAGAAGTTGATACTCATCATTCTGGAGGAAATAATAATGGTCGTAGAGCTTAATGCTGAGAATTTTAAAAAGGAAGTGCTTGGCCACAAAGGGTTTGTTGTTGTTGATTTTTGGGCGCCGTGGTGCGGGCCTTGTAAGATGATTGCTCCGGTTGTAGAGAAGTTGAGTCATGAGTTCAAGCAAATAAAGTTTGCCAAACTTAATGTTGACGAAAACAATGATCTTGCGCAGGAATATGGTGTCATGAGTATTCCTTGCCTTATTTTTTTCAAAGACAGTGAAGAATCTGATAGGGTGGTTGGTTTTGGTGGTGAGGGTCCTTTGAGGGACAAACTTGTTAATTTAGTTTAAAAGAGGTGTTGTGTGAAACTTGAAACGCCATTGGTTGTGGTAAACTGTAAGGCATACTCGCAGGCGGTTGGCAAAAATGCAGTTGAGCTTGCAAAAGCGTGTCAGCGACAGTCAAGGGAGTTTGGCATTACTGTTGCTATTGCTGTTCAGCCTGCTGATGTTTGTGCTGTTGCAAAGGCTGTTTCTATTCCTGTGTTTGCCCAGCATGTTGATGCTGTTGTTGCTGGTGCTTTTACTGGCAGTGTGGTTGTTGAGTCAATTAAGCATGCTGGTGCTGTTGGCAGTCTTGTTAATCATTCTGAGCGTCCTTTGGATCTTGCAACAATTAAGAGAACTATTTTGCGTCTTCATGATGCTGGTTTGTCAGCAATTGTTTGTGCTGGCACTCCTGAGATGGCTTTTGAGATTGTGAAGCTTAATCCTGATGTTGTTGCGATTGAGCCTCCTGAGCTTATTGGCGGCAATATTGCTGTGTCGCAGGCAAAGCCTGAGGTGATTACTGTGACAACTGCTCGCATCAAGCGTATTCCTGTTTTGTGCGGTGCTGGCATTAAAACAAAGGATGATGTTGCAAAGGCTGTTGCTCTTGGTTCTGAGGGGGTTCTTGTTGCTTCTGGTGTTGTTTGTGCCAAGAATCCTGAGAATGCGTTGAAGGATTTGTTGGAAGGGTTTGCAAAATAAAGTTCCACCAGTTTTTTAAACGTAAAGATAATTTCTTATTTGTGAAATATAAGCCAAGAGGTAAAACAGAGCCGGTTGAGTCTTTTAAGGAATTTCATTTGCCTAAAGGAACGATTGTAGGCGTTTTTCAAGGCAACAGGGGGGAAAATCCAGATTTAGATATTGTAATAAAGTACCAAGAAATTGGTAAGAGAATAAGAACGCCTAAACACATTCATTGGGTTATTGATATGTTGATTAAAAAAGAGCACAATCGTGACTTAACTCTTGAATTTTTAAAATATTTAAGAGACATGTGGGAAAAGATTGAACCTTTTAGAACGAAAAAAGAACAACTGGCGTGTGAATTAAAACAAACAACACATCATAAGCTTAAGAGATTTGATAACCTAAATTCATATGGCGAGTACACTGTTGAGTTTATTGGTCATCTTATTGAGTTGATGATGATAATGGAAAAAACAGGTTTGGCCAAAGCTTTTGTTTTTAAGAAATTATTAGACGCTATGATTGAGGAAAGAGATATATTTCAGGTAGTCGCGCAAGCAACACAAACTCAACACTAACTAAAGTTTTATTTGCATTTCTGTTTTTACAGGATAATTGGTTATTACTACTTCTTTTATCGCGCCTCTTTTTGTTGCATCGCAGTTAATCATTCTTCTGGCATTTACAAAATTTATATTATATCCTTTGTAGAGGTCTTTTATGAATTCTGTATCACTGTTGCTGAGCATTACAGAACATCCTTTTTTGTCGAGTTCTTTGAAAACTTCAGCTAATTGTTCTTGTTCTTTTTCTAAAAAATTATTCTTTGTGTATGTTGTGAAACTTTTGCCTTTTTTTAGTGGATAATATGGCGGGTCTAAGTACACAAAGTCGCCTTTTTTTGTGGTGTCAGTTATTTTCTCAAATGAGTCTATTC
>JACQMU010000042.1 GCA_016203425.1 Candidatus Woesearchaeota archaeon | reverse complement strand
GGTTTTAATTGTTCTTTTGCGAGTTCTGAGTATTCTTGTAATTTGCCAAGCTGGTCTAAATCCTCTATCTTCCTATCAACTTCCAGCACTTTGTCGAGTGCGAAATTTAATACTTTCCATTCTATTTCTTTTGTGTCATCAAGGTCTTCTTTTGTTACAGTTAATTCATATTCTGCTCCGCCGTTTGGCAGTGGTTGTTTTTTGTCAAATACCATGTCTTCTTCTGGCACATAATAGCATTTTTTTTCATCTAAGATGCCGCCTTTGAAGCATCGTCGTTCTTTTGGTATGATGATTGGGGGTTTTGGGTATTTTATTGTGTATAGTTTTACAGAATATTCTCCTGGCAGCATTCTTATGTTGTTTGAATAGTCTTCTTCTTTGGATAATTTTCCTCCAAATATTTCTCCGAATGCTGTGAATGGTTCTTCCAGCGGCATTGTTTTTCTTTCGAGTGTAATTAATGTTTGTTCGTCGTGTGCTTGTGGGTCTGGGTTGTTTATGTCCAGTTGCCAGCCTATGCCTTTTTTCAGCAAATATTTTTTGACAGAAAAGTCCACGTATCTGTATGGTTCAAGAGTTATTGTTGTATTTCTATTATCTTCGCTGAGAATGTCAAATGGAATAAATGTGGGGTGGTAGTCATACTTTTCTGCACTTAAGACCCCACCTAAACATTTTGGCATCATTGTTTTAAGCAGTCCTTTTTCTGTTGTTCCAAGTGCGCAGCTTTCTGTGCCGCAATTGTAAATTATTAGTGCTTCGTCTACTGATTTTTTGGTTTTTCCGTCAATTATTGTTACGTTTAAAACACCGCCGTTTCTTTTGTCTACATCGCAGAACATTGTTGGCACTCCAACGTCTGCTACTGGCCGTAATGGCTTGAATTCTGCAGGCATTGGTTTGTTATTTCTCATGTTTGCTTCGAGTGCAAAGTTTAAAGTGTATCCTTCGCCGTTAAATGCAAATGGGTTTTTTATTTCAACAAGTACCGGCAGGCTGATGTCGTAAGCAAAATTGTATCTTTGTATTCCGAAGAGCATGCCGAGTGTTGTTCCAAAGCTTTCTGGCTGGCATAATTGCCCTTTGCATCCGCTTATGTCGACGTAGGGTTTCCACCAGTCTAAATAGCTGTACGTTACGCCTATTGTTGGGTGGTCTTTTTCTAATGGAATTATCATTCCTCTGTTGTACAAAGTTTCGTATAATTCTTTGTCTTCAGTGCTTGTTGGTGCTTTCAAATACTTGTGTGTTATTGTTCCTGCGGCTTGTAATAATGGTATGTAGCTGCTTAATATTTGTTTTAATTGTTTTTCTATGTTTAACTTCACCCATAGTGTTCCTACGCCAAAGTTTATGCGTAAGTCTGATACTGGTGGCAGTGCTTCTTTGTCAAGTCGTGAGAATACATCAATAAGTTCGCGGATGTCTTTTTCTAAGTAATTGTTTTCTGCTTGTAATTTTGTTAATTCTTCAGCAACTTCATACATTTCTTTAAAGTTGACTGGCAGTGCTGAGTAGAACGTGTCAATTTTGTGTGTTGCGCCTTTTTTATCTATGTTTAATGGGTATGTTAGTGTTACAAAAACATCATCTTTTGCAATGGTTGTTCTTGCTGCTGGTTTTTTGTTTGCATTAATCTTGTATCCTTGTTGTTCTATGGCGTTGAAGTTTGCAAGGCACAGGTCTAAATTTTCATTAATGTAATCGTCTATTTGTGTTTCTATTGAGCTGCGCCCGTTTAGTGGCAGCATTTTGTTTTCAAAATTGCAATTTCCTTCGCATTCATTTTTGTCTTTTAAGTGCCACCAGTATGGTATTACTAATTCTGAGCCTGGCGAAAACTCAACACCGTCTGCTTCTGTTGGTTCGAATGGGTTTGTTTTGATTTTTGTTGTATCTAAATATCCGCCGCTTTCGCCGATTTTTATCAGTGCGGTTTTTGCTGTGTTGTAAAGGCAGTTAGTGACGTATTCAACTACTGGTGTAAATTCTGTTGGTGCTTGCTGGATTGCAGGCCTTTGTGCTTCTATGTGTTGTAGTTCTCCTCTTGATGTTATGTATGTGTACGTGCCGATTGAAAGCACAAGAACAAGTGCGAGAATTATGAATATAGTAATTTGTCCTTTTCGCAGCATTTTTACGCTCTTTTTGTGCATAAAACAGAAAGCAGTATATATAAAGTTAACTGCGACAAGAATAAAGTGTTAATAGCCGCTGCTGACGCACGACGTGACTGGGGTTGCGCCCTTCGGGCTGTCACGTAGGACGTGGAGCTGAACAAAGTTCGCGACACGGCCGTCGTGCTGTCTGCTGCAGCGGCTTTTACAACGAGAGAATCTATTATTTTTGTTTTAACTATGCTGTTTTTCTTCTTGGTATAGGGATGTAGTCTTCTTTTTCAGTTTCTTGTGGTGATGTTCGTGCTGCGTTTTGTATGAGTTCTGCGTAGAATTTGGTTAGTTCGTTGTTGATGTTTGCTCTTAATTCCAAGTCGCTGATGTCTCTTCGTATTTCTTTCATGAGCATAGCAATAATGTTGTTTGCCAGCCAGTCGTATGCATTGTGCGCGTTTTTGCAGAATGCTGTTCCTATGCAGTCTCTGTATTGTGCCAGCCGCATGCTGAGGTCGAGTGCGTGTAATTTTATTTTGAAGCAGCTGTCTGGCAGTCTTTGTAGTGCATCAATCTCTGTTTTTGCGAGTGTTATCATGCTTGCTACTGGGTTTTCTTTTATTGGGAATTCAGAAAATTCTTGTTCATGTTTTTGTATTTGTCGCTGTATTTCTTTTAGCCGTAATAGGATGATTGTGTAAATGTTTTTTACTGTTGCATTGTCGCACTGCCTGAATTGTTTTGTGACATCAATTAGTGTGGGCATATGGTGTTGTTCGCGCTTGTTGTTTATAATTTTTTTGTTAGTGCCATCATTCGCGTGCTTTGTCTTTAAGTTGTTGTGGTGATTTTCTCCCGCCTGATAGACTGCCAAACAATCTATTACCGCGATTATGTCCGCCAAAATTTTTCCAATTAGTTCTCAATTTTTTCATAAACTCTTCTGCTTCTCGGTCACCCAATATCCAAGTTCCGGCTAAATCACTGAGTTTTTGTTTTGGCATATGACTATTATTTTAGTTAATGAATAAATATCTTTCGCAAAGCGCTCGCCTCGCTGCGCTCGGCTCGCGTGTTAAAGAACATATTGTTCGCGGACTTTTTTGACTGCGTCCATCATGACTTTCATTTTTGCGTATGCTGTTGTTGGGTTTTTGTGTGTTCTGAATCCGCAGTCTGGTTTTATCCATATCCTTTGTAATAAGTCTGGTGTTGGCCCAAGAATATCAATGGTTGTTTTGATTCTTCTGGTAACTGTGTCGACATCTTCAACTGGCACGTCTGGCCTTATGTCTATGACGCCGACAGCAACGTCTTTGTATTGTGTGAGCGGGTCTTTTTTCATTTGTGTGATGAGTTCTGATTGTTCTGGTCTGTCTAAATCATTTGCCAGTTCAATATCTATTTGATCAACTGACAAATTTTTTAATCTTGGATAAACTAATTTAAAATCACCATAACAAATGTGCGTTATAATATACGCAGTTATTCCTTCGCGCGCTCGTCGTAATCCTTCGTTGAAAAGCTCTGCTTCCCAGTGGTACTCACCTATTGCGGGTTCGTCTATTTGGATGTATTTTGCTCCTGCTTTTTCAAGTTCTTTTGCTTCAAAATTTACAACATCTGCATATGCAAAAACTCTGTCTTCTCGTTTTCTGTAATATGTGTGCAGTGACCAGTTTGCAAGTGTTGTTGGGCCTGTGAGCATCCCTTTGACAGGGTGGGTGGTCAAGCTTTGTGCGTAAATGTATGGTTCTGTTTGGAGTGCTTCTTTTGCGATTAACTGTCGGTCAACTATTGGTTTTTTCCAGAATCTGTTGCCGTATGAGCGTGTCCAGTCTGCAATCGGCAAGGCTAAAGCCCGTCCATAATCTGTTGCCATGTCTCCTCTGTAGAATTCTCCATCTACCAGTATGTCTATGCCGAGCTGTTCTTGGTTTTTGATGAATTCTGCAGTTTCTTTTTTGCTCACAGCATCCAGATTGCCTTTTTGCCCTCTTTTTTTCTTCGGCCATGAGCCTACGCCGCTTGTTGGTAATAAAGGCAAAGTCATTTATTCACCTCATCTGCGATTTGCCGTAAGAGTTTTATTTTTTGTTGTGCGTAATTTCTTGGCAGGTGTTCGAGTGTTGCATTTGGTGCAACAAGTGCTTTGCTTAAGTATGTGTAGCCTGCAAATGAGCGTAATGTTTTTACAATTGAGTTTTTATCATCTTGTCCGCACCATCCTGTGTCTCCTGAATCAACAATGCCGAAGCCGATGTTTTTGTCTGTTGATATTTTTTTGAGTAGTGTTTCAACATTTTGGTCCCATACAAAATCAATCCCGATTGTGTCAACTGGCAGTGAGAATAAAAGGTCAATTGTTTGTCTTGTGTAGTGTCCGCTGGATGTCCAGATTGCTGTTTGTGCTTTTGTTTTGTGTAGCATGTTTTGATAAAGTTCTGGAAGCATCTCAAGATTGGGGTGTTCTCTTTTGTATGCTATGATTGATGGTTCGTTGAATTGCACAAAGTCTTCTTTTTTTCTGCTTAGTAATACGCCGCGATAAAATTCTGCGTATGCGTGTGCTATTTCTTCAATGTTTTTGTACGGTGCGGTTTTTCCAATTTCTGTGTGGCACGCAAGTGTGTATGGTCCTGGCAGCTCCAATTTTACAGAATGTTCTGTAACTGCTGTTGTATGGAGCGGGTTTATGAAGTGTTTTTGCTTGATTTCTCCTGTGCAGATGATGTGTCTGTGGATGATGTTTGTGTGGAGTGTTTTGTGCATTCCGCCAAAGGTTATGCCATCTGTGTTTTCTAATGGCCAGCTGAGTTCGTCGTTTGCGTACACAAGCCCGTCGTTTGGAAGGTCTATTCCTGCTGTAACAAGTTCTCGCACTAATTCTTTTGTGACGTCGTTTTGAAGGTGTTGCAGGATTGTTGGGTGTGTTTCTTCTGCACCTGTTTCTTCCCGTAATTTTTGTGTGAGTTCAGAGCCAATTCGCGGGTATGGCCCGTTGATTGTTGTTTTCATTGCTGTTTGAAATTAATTCTTTGTTTATAAAAGTTTGTACAGCATTTATTCCGATAGGAAGTGAACACAGGAACTTTTGTGACTTTCAAGGTTTCTATCGCCGACGTGGCGTGCGGCGCAGGGAGGGTAGGCTCCTTCGGAGTACTGCGTAGGGCGTGACGACATCAGGTAGTGAGGAGTCACGACCGTCGCACAGCCACCGTCGGCGCATTTTGTTATAGTGAACTGCGTTAGTTATAGCACAGCATGATAACGCAGTTCAGTAGATAGATAACTGTGACTAATGTGCTATAAGTTTCGCAGTTATCTATATCAGCTTTTTAGAATTATTCTCGGCCATATTTTGTCTAAGAATTGTTTTGTGTATTCTTTTGTTTTGCCAAGTTCGCCAAGCCCTGCGCAGGGTGGTGTTATGCAGTTTTCATCAATGCATGTTGGTGTTGGTATTTTTATGGCGGTGAAATCTATTTTTTCTGTTTTTGCAAGTGTTGTGCTGTCTATTTTCCAGTATCCTGTTTCGTTGTTTATTATGAGCCCTGTTAGTGTTGCTGGCTTGAAGATTTTGTCTTCATCTGGCATGTAGGTTGTCAGGTCTATTCGTTTGCATTTTTTGGGTATTACAAAGCCCAAATCGTCTATGATTGTTGCTTGAATTTCGTAATTTCCTGGGATGAGGTTGATTGTTGGCATTGGGTTGTTTGGTTCGTATATTGCTTGTGTGTTGAATGGTGCTTCCCATGGTTGTTGTGGTATGCGTTTTAGGTTTAGTGTTATTTTTTCAAATCTGTTTAGTGATGAGTAAGTGCAGCATGTTCTAATGCTTTCAGGGTTTATTTGGACTTCTGCTTTTCTGATTGTTGTGGGGATTGTTTTTATTTGCATTATTTCTGCTGTAACGTCCATGCGCTTGTCTGTTTCTGTTGTTATTGGTTGTGTGAATGGGTGATATTTGTCGCGTGTTATTTTTAAAAGCCCGTTGTAGCAGGTGGGCATTTTTTGCCTGAATATTCCTCGTGAGTTTGTCGCGCCTGCTGGGCATGCGAGTTGTGTGCCGCAGTAATAGCTGATTGCCGCATCACTTACTGGTTTTTTGTCTGTTGCGTCTATTGCGGTTATTTTGATTGTGCCGCTTGTGCGCTGGTTTGTGTCGCAGAAGAATGTTGTGTTGATTTCTGTTATGGTGTTTTGTGTTGTTTGCTTGCGGCAGTTTTCGCTGCAGGCGCGTATTTCAGGATATGTTTTGCCGTCAAGCTGGCAGAGGAATGTTTTGTCGTCTTTAGGGGTGCATTTTGTAAATTCATTTGTTGTTGTTGTGACACTTGGTTTTAGGCTGTTGGAGTTCAATGGTTGTATTGTGCCTTCGCCGAGGTGGTATTGGATGAGGTTTTTGTTTTTTCTGATGTTTAGTTCTGTTGCCACATAAAAGTTGTAGCCGGTTTTTTTGAGTGCGTTTGGCGTGTTTATTCTTATGAGTATTGGTGCTGATATGTCGTAGAAGAATTCATAATAATTTGTTTGGAATGGTGGCGCTAAATCAAATGGGAATGATGTTTTGTCTGTGTCTGGTATTAATTGGTTTTGTGTTTTTGGGTTTATGTCAAAGTATATTTTGTTGTCTATCAGGCTGAAATCAACTGCATAGTCTGTTGTGTCTGTGTTTGGCAGGTTGTATGTGAATGTGTCGTACAGTGTTTTTGCAAATGGTGTTGTTGGCGTGTTTTTCTGTTTTTTTGTGTTTGTGCCATTGATGTGTATCATGGGCATTATTGAGGCGAGTAATTGTTGTACATTTTGCTCAACTGCAGGTGTTGTCCATGTTGCTGTTGTTGGTGAGTGTGTGATTTCGCTTATTGGCGGCAGTTTTGTTGCATCTACCCCTGAATAAAATGCCAGTGCGTGTAAGAATAGTGTTTCAAGCCGTTGCTTTAATGCAAGGTCTTTGATGATTTCTGTTGCGAGCGTGTGAATTTGTTTGAATGGTATGTCTATGATTGTTTCAAATGTTGTTTCTTTTGTTTCAGTTCCGTCTCTGCTGATGATTGTGGGCATTGTGAGTGTGATTCTTACAGTTGTTTCTAGTGCCGCACTTATTTTTTTGTCGCCTTTTGTTATGTGATATCCTTGTTTTAGGAATGGTTCGAAATTGTTTAGGCATTTTGGCAGCGCTTGCAGTGTGTATTGTTCGATTTGTGTTTTTTCTTCTTCAAGTGTTGGCGTGTTTTCTGTTGTTAGGTCGCAGTTTTTGCACGTGTTTTTGCTTTTTAGATGCCACCAGTAAATGACTGGCTGGTCGTTGTCTGGTGTGAGGTATAGTGCGTCGCTTTCTGTTGGGTTTTCGTTAAGATTGAATTTTTTTCTTAAGCTAAGTTGCGTGTCTGTTGGGTCGATATAGCCGCCGTGCTCGCCGAGTTTTTTTAGTGCGTCTATACTTGTGAGTGTGAGGCAGTCTGTGATGTATGTTTTTATGTTGCTTTCTGGCTGGATGATTGTTGTTTTTAGTGTTGTTTTTGTTGTTACATAGATGCCTGTGCCAATGGCTAACAGAAAGACTATTCCGATTAGTATGTAGAGGGTTATTTGTGCGTGTTTGTGCATTTTAGTGATGTTTGTGCCATCCATGTTGTCCAGATTATGATGAGTGCTGTGTTGGTGGCTAAGGCTATTTTTGGTTGTTTGAGTATTGCTGTTGATAAGTATCCTGTGATTGTCATTAAAATGATGGTCACGAGCATGCTTATTATGGTTCTTGGCAGGATTTTTAGCACAGAATTTTTTGCAAGTGTTTTTATGAATGTTGTTTTGTGAATTATTGTTGCAGCGCTCATTGCGAGTGATAGCAGGTAAAATATAATTGTCGCACTGATGAGCGTGAACTGGATTGCTTTTGTTTTTGTGAATAATATAAGCCCGACAAGGACAGCAAATGCCAGTGCAAAGAATTTGAAACTAAAGCCCAAAAATTGTTTGAATTCTTTTTTGTTGAGCCATTTGTTGTTGTGCAGCACGCTTAGTGTGTTGCCGTGGAAGAATGCAAATGCTGTTGCAATAATGATTGCGTACGCAAGTGTTTCTATTGTCCATTCTGCATAAATTTTGTTGATGACTGGTGTTGTTGCAATGATTTCATTGTTGTGTTTCAGAACATCTTCTGCGTTTTGTAATGTCAGTTTCATGAATTCTGTTTGTTGCATTTTTTGCGTGGTTTGCTTGAACAGAAACATGTAGCCAAAGGTTGCTGTTAAAAAAATAATGATAAATGTTGTGTTAATTAATGCTGCTTTCCAGAATCTTTTTTCTTTCAGTATTGCAAGTTCGTTCATGTTTTCACGTCTTGATGATTGGTGCGCTGATGTGCCCTTTTGCATATGTCAGCTCTACTTCTGTGTAGTCTTCTGGAAGATATTGTGTCCAGTAGTCTGTTGTTCCGCTTCCTGTTTCAAGGTTGCCTGTTGTTATGGTGTGTGTTGCCCCTGTTTTTTTGTTGACGAGTTTTATGTCATAGTTTGTTGTTATGCGGTATGTTTCAATAAAGTAAGTGACTTCGTATAGTGTTTCATTGAGTGTTTTTGTTTTTCTTGCTTGCAGTGTTGCTGTCATCTCACCATATGCAGTTGTTGTTGGTGTTGTTTCTCCTTGTTCTGCTTGTGTTCTTCCGCCCCATTTTTGGCATACGTTTACTTCCCAGTCTTCTACTG
>JACQMU010000032.1 GCA_016203425.1 Candidatus Woesearchaeota archaeon | reverse complement strand
TGCCTCGGTCACTTCGTGACGAATATAACAGCGATTAAGACTTCGCTCCGTTTCACTCTCGCCAAAAGTTGTCACTTATTCCTGATAGTATCCTGTATTTCCCAACGCCAGTGCAATCTCTGCTTTTTTTAATTCCTTCCCAAGATATGCGATGTGCTGTTTTTCGATGAACCATTGAAGATTGTTCTTTTTTTCGTACTCAAAAATAGCGGTGTAAATATCCTGTGGTCTTTTTCCCTTAAAAACTTTCCATATTTCGTGATTGTAATTACATATTGCTACATGAATTTCGTAGAACTCAAAATCAACTCTTATAAGAACATAACAACAGTCATCATTTTTGTGGTCTTTATAATCGTCGTATGGCTTGCATTGAATAATCTCAAAATCTTTGTGCAATGATTTGTCTTTAACCCAGCTTGGTCTTTGCAGTTCTGTCATTTGGTCATTCTCCACAACATTTGCAGTATTTTTCAGGAGAAAGATTTTTCATCTTTGCAAATGCTTCTTCCCTTTCAAGTTCGCTTGTTTCTTTGTCAATCCACGGATACAAAATACTTTCTTCTTTGTTGTTGTGTTCGGTAAGAACTTCTATCAAGCCAGCTTGTAAAAGTTCAACGTCACAATCTTTTTCACTAATTCTTTTGTGTATTTTCTCCAAAAAATCTTTAATCTGGCGATGTTCCATTCTCATAATTGCGGTAGGTCCTTCATCAAACATGCGGGTTTTATTCTCAAATAGGGGAAACAAAATTTCTTCCTCCCAAACAATATGTTTTTGAAGGCCAGTTTTAAAGTCGTGAAACAATTGTTTTGCTTTAGAAATATCGCTGTTCATCGCACTTCTAAAGTCTTTAAAAACTCCGTCGAGCCGATCATGGTCTTTCCCCATAAATTCCAATACATTATTCATTGTTTAGTCCTCCGTGGTGTTTGCACAGCTTGCAATATTTTTTCATGTGTTTTTCTACAAGATTCAACAAAGGCAAAATTGTTTCTTTGTTAAGCGAATAAATACAATTCCTGCCTTTTTTACGAACACTAACAAAATTACAATCAAGCAGACATTTCAATGCATGAGAAACATTGCTTCTTTCTTCATTAAGTTTGTGTGCGATTTCATTCACACTCAATGATTTATCTTTTAAACAGGTTATAATGCCTATTTTTAATTCAGTTCCCAATGTTTTAAAGAAAAGGCTAAATTTATGCATGATGTGTGAAAAACTATTCACACATTTATAAAGTTATCCCTGTCACAGCACAAGAATTATTATACGGATTTGATTAAGGCGTTTATTAGGGTGATTGCTATTGAATCCTGAAGAGTTCAAAAGAAGAACGCATATTTTATAGAATTATTTCTTGACAAGCACAAATATTATGACAGAAAGAGGAAGTATTTGGGAATATAACTTGCTCATTCTTTGAACTCACCCAATCCTTTTTGTTTTCCACTTGATGCAATGGCTTTGTAAGGCGCCCAGCTGTGCCTAAAAATCTCTGGAAACTTGTTCCAGTATTTTTCAACAAAAGCCTTTGTTTTAGGGTCAGCAACGTATCCAGAACCAAAATCAACTTTAATCTTTTTTTTAAGCTCTTCAATAATTCTGTCGCGCTCAACCTTTGCAAGAATGGATGCAGCGCCAACAACAGGAAAATCTCTGTCAGCATGATGCACGCAAACCAAACTAACTTGTTTTTTTTCAACACCTTCATGAATGTAAGAAGTGTATGCTTTGATGTTCGGGCTCGGACAATCAATGATTACTTTGTCGGGCGCTAATTCATTAATAATTTCAGTAGCTTTCTTGGCTTCAAGCCAATTCAAGTTCAGCCCGTCATTCTTCTCAACAGCATCGTCAATCTCTGCAGGCGGAATAATTATGCGGTGAAACTTGTACTCTTTTTCCAATACTTTTGCAATCCTTGCGCGTTGTAATGGTGTCAACAACTTTGAATCTTTAACACCCAAGTCTATTAAGTTTTGCTCAGCGCCAGCTTCAAGTATCACACCACAAATAACCAAAGGGCCGATAATGGGCCCACGGCCAGCTTCATCAATGCCACAAACAACCACCATGCGAACCAAGACTTTTCAGAAGTTTATAAATGTATAGCACAAAAATATTTAAACCAACACACCATCACTACATACTATGAAAAAAGAAGTACCAAAATACGGCACGCAACAAGTGCTGCAGTTTGTCGGCCTGAACAGCTTAACTATTGAAGAACAAGACGCAGTCAGCACGATAGCAACAAAAGAATACGAAAAAGCACAACGCACACTAAAAAACACACTATCAATGGTTGTTCACATAAAATGCTACGAAAAAGAAGGCGGCAAAAAGAAATATTCATTACACATACGCGCAATAGCTCCAACAAGAATCATTGAAAGCTGCAAATCACACGACTGGGATTTAGTACGGGCATTGCACAAATCATTCCAAGACATACACCACCAGATAGCACACTTGTTTAAAGGCAATGCAACAAGGCCCTCTACGTTAAATAAAGACAAGGCAAAACGGCGACATGAATTTAATCTGAAAGGAACAGACGGGCCTTTGACCGGTTCTAAAAAATAATCCTTTCCAAATCCTTTAGATTGTCTATGTAGAAATCAGCATGCTCTGCACGAAGCATGTCTTCAAAATGATAGCCGCGTGTGACAGCAACAGTTGTGACTTTGGCTCTTTTGCCAGCACGAATCCCTTCAATCATATCCTCGACAAACAATGCTTTTGCGCTGCCTTTCTCCCGCAAAATAAGTTCTGCCTTGTCCTGTACATCCCCATAAACTCTTGTAAGGAATTTTCTGACACCATACTCTTCAGCTTCACGGTCAAGAGCATACTGCATTTGTGCACTAACAATAACAATTGGGACTTCACGTGAAATTCTTTCAAGTACAGCAGGTGTTTCAGGATAAACAGTGGGCTTTAAGCCTTCATTTACAACATCCTCATAAAATTCTGGATAATCCCTGTAAGGCGCGCTTATCGGCAGTTCCACCCCGAATGCAAAATAAAGCGCTTTTAAGCTCGTGAAAAGCCTGCGCCATTCATCCAAAGAAACAGTTTTCTTTCCAAACTGTTTAATTGTTTTTTTGTGAGCATTGTAAACTGTGAACAAATCATTGCTGATGCAACCACTCCAATCACAGAAAAGAATGTCGAAGTTTGCAGCCATTGGAAGCAGAAAACCAGCAAGGTATATAAATGTTGGATTATCGAAAGTGAAAAATGATAATAACAATTTGCTCAAGCGCTAAATTCTTTGACAAATTATCATCATTTAAAAGAAAACGCACTTGCCAAAATACATTACAACCTTATTCGAGACCATTTTGCAAAGATAGAACGCTCTGATGCAATTTATGTGGCAAATTATGATAAAGATGGGGTTGCTGGATACATTGGAGGGAGTGCTTTCTTGGAGATGGGCAAAGCATTTGATAAACGCATGCCCATATTTCTGTTAAACCCAATTCCGCACAACGTAAATTATAGAGAAGAATTATTGGCAATGCAACCAATAGTTGCAGGAG
>JACQMU010000031.1 GCA_016203425.1 Candidatus Woesearchaeota archaeon | reverse complement strand
TGTCACCTTCGAGAAGGCGAGAAAG
Source organism: Candidatus Woesearchaeota archaeon (assembly GCA_016203425.1). Classification (GTDB taxonomy): domain Archaea; phylum Nanobdellota; class Nanobdellia; order Woesearchaeales; family ARS49; genus JACQMU01. The sequence continues at coordinate 2,617 of JACQMU010000031.1, read as the reverse complement.
AACATCATTCCAGCTGTCAGTTGGCTTTTTTAGCTTCAACAATTGCTGTTTAATTCTGCTGTCAATACTTATTACTTCCCATGCCATTGTAGTCACTGCATTTGTTTAATTAATTAGTTAACTAACGAATTTTGTTTATAAACCTGCAGCTAAAAATCAGTCTCTGCATCAATATCTGGCGGGCTGTCTTTTGAGTCATTTTTTCTGTTCTCATAATCATTTATTTCAGTTGCGCGCAACAAACCACAGGCAGTGTGGCAGAGCTGCATTAAAATAACTGTGTACAAGAACGGCGGAACGCCTGCAAATGGTGTAGAGCCGCCTTCCTTGCACACGTACAACGCACGCGTGCCAAAAGGGCCGCGCAATTTCATTAAGTGCTCAACAAGCTTTTCAACAGACAAATGACTGTTCATTTCAATCTCGCATTCTAAGTCAGTTCTTTCATCAGCAGGCCTAAAGCCAAAATGTTGGCCGCTTAATTTGTTCATTTCCTCGTCAGCCCAAGTCTTTGAAACAACACTCGAGTACAAGCCTTCAGAAAACATTTCATAAAAACGCCCCAAAGCAGGATGCTTTTGTTTGCTGACAAGCCCATCAATCCCACACTCAGCCAAATCCTGCTTTGAAAACCCAACTCTAAAAAAGAAATCATCATCCCGTGAATCATAAATCTCCTGCAAATCTTTAACCAACAATTCTTCATTTGTATTAACAAAGTGCTGTGATGCAGTTTTGTATGCACTAACAATCTCTTCAAAACTTGCCATGAACACAAATAACAAAGCACTATTTTAAAACCTGTTGGCAAATTATGCTTCAGCAACAGCCAGCAAGCTTTGTGACCAAGCAAGAGGTGTGTTTTCGTTATGTACAGAAGTTCCGGCAAAGTATAACTCAGGCAGTTCGCCGCCAGCATTCATGACTTCACGGGCTTTCTCAACGTAAAATTCGTGCATTACACAATTGTTCATTTGTTTGTAAATAATTGCCAGCCACGGAAAACCCATAGTCCACTCAGCCTCGCCCAATTTGCAACTGTAATATTTGTCGCCAGCATAACGAATAACACCTTTGTCTCTGACGAGAAAATGCTCAACGCGCTTTAAGATTTCTTTCTTTTGAGCGTCACTCACAACATTATAAGGATAAATTAATGACAGCAAAGCAAGGTCAACATACTTTGTTGCAGACTCGCACGGCAATAATTCATTCAAAGCAACTTCACCTTTTTTGATAAGCTCAGAAGGAACTTTAACAAGACTTGTTATTGCTTTCAGGCCAGCAACACAAGCACCAATACTTGAGGCATGAATTTCTTCACTTTCTTCCCACATTCCATTATCAGCATCATGCCAGTATTCTACTGCCTGCAAATAGTCGACAAGCTTTTTAAGAATTTTAATGTCAGCTTCATCACGCACGACAACAACACCTTTCCGGTGCAAATCACCAATCCTGAACAGCAAAGCGCCAACAGCGTCATTTTGTTTGTTACCCCATTCTTCACAAATTTCATCACCAGAAAATGGATTGTACCGTGCATGAATGTAACGGAAAGTATGCTTAGGATACGGCTCTTTAATCATCCACTCAATCTTGTACTCGTGCTTTTTAAGAATGTCAAGCAGTGCCTGCAATGTTTTGACCACTGTTTCAATCTTTTGCCCAGCCTCAAGGCCGAAAGTTGCATAAATATTATCACGAATCCAAGCCTTATCATAACCAGTGCTAACTGACTTAGCAGCTGCAAATAACCCAGAAGGATACTGCAGTTCAGACAGGACTTTCAGAGTTGTTCTCATACTACACCCCATTTGCCCAAAATATGATTTCAAAGTATATAAGCTTTTCTGTTTTCGTCACTTGTTAGTGGTATTTTTGAGAACGCAATGTTTAAATAGTTATGTGTATTTATACACACGATGTTTGAGATGATATCGAGGAAAGACATAGTGAGCATAAACCTGCAGTTTGACAAAGGAACTATCATCAACGAAGGAAGCTTAGATTATGCACTGGCACAAGCAAACCAAACCAAAAGCTGGATAAAAGCATGCGCACTATTAGTGAGGGCAGTCCTCATCGACCACATCTTTGAAGAAGGAAACAAAAGAACAGCAGCAGCAATAACAGCAGGATATTTCGAGGACAAACAACTGTCTTATGAGCCAGAAAAAGTTGCAAAAGCAATAGTTACCATACTGACAAAGAACATAACAAGCATTCAAAAAATAGAACAGGTGATACTCGATGCAGTCATTAGGTGAAGCAGCAGCAGAAGCACTGAGAAAACACCCGGAAATATTCTCAGCGCTCGAAGAATACGAACGAACAAAAAAAATTCCAAAGTTCAGCTACAGAAAAAGATTAGACATAACCATCAACCAAAACATCCTTTCAGCATTCAAAAAACACTGCATAGAGAAAGGATTAAACATGAGCAGGATTATTGAAAAACATATGAAAGACGAATTACAAAATAAATACTTATAAATACAAGAAATCCACTATCATTATAAAAAGGTGATAAACATAGAGAAACAAAGAGACATTTGCAATTCTTTAATGAGAAGTTATGCAACAACATACAAAAACGCTTCTAATTCTGCAATAT
>JACQMU010000034.1 GCA_016203425.1 Candidatus Woesearchaeota archaeon | reverse complement strand
TTTCCGCAAAGGCGGTGCTCCAGGTGGCGATCCCGTTCCATACAACAAAGCATAAAGTCGCGAAGCGCGGTTTTGACATGCGATCTCCTTATCGATCCATTATAGAAATGAGAATAAAATAGAAATAGAATGGTAATATTGTTAATAAGAAAGGATATTTAATAAGAAAACCAAAACCAAGCAGAAATCCAGATAGCAGGTATGATGACGTTGATTTCTTAACAACTACAAGATACCATGCGATAATCAAAAAACTTGATAGATATGGTTCAGCCCAGAATGTTTTTGAGTAGTGCCAATACTGTGTGCCTAAAGCAAGAATTAACGTGAATAATCCTGCTTTCTGTCTATTCTGGTGATAAAACAGCATCAATGAATAAAATGCTGATATTCCTGCCAATGAGAAAAATAGCGTAAGATAAATGCTAAGATGTTCCAATGCAGGTGTGTTTCTAAATGGCCAAAGGAAAATAAATGCAAAAAGTGGTAATCCTATCGGGTGGCCAGAAATCTCTTTCATAGAAGAATCTCTAGAGGGGAAATAACTGGCATTGAGATGTGTGGCGTCGATAAATGGTATGTTTATGATTGTTTTATTTAGGCTGTTAAATAATCGCGTGTGTCTTTCAAAAGTGTTGTGTTTCTTCAAACCAAGATCAGAACCATTATCATAATGCGCGTTGTTATAGTTATTCGTTAGGAAGAAATCATTATCATTGACAAGGCTGTAAAGGGTGATGTAGTAATGCGGTTCATCTCCCGTTTGCATAATCGGTAAACCGAAATATAATTTAGTGATGGTTTGTTGGTCGTTATATTCGAATTGAACGAAAGAAGGGAGTAAATAGAGTGTGATGAGTATTGCAAAAATCTTTGTTGAAGGCAAGTTGTTTAACATTATTTTTTTGTAACTGAAAATATTATATAAACTTATCCGCAACCTTTATAATGCTGTTGGTTTCCCGCACAAAGATAAAATGATTGGCGTAGGCATTGTTGGTTTCGGTTATTGGGGACCTAATTATTTGCGTGTTCTCAAGCAGTTGAATGAAGTTGATTACATTGCAGTGTGTGATACTGCCCCTGAAAAAGTTGCGTTGTTAAAAAATACTGGTGTTGTAACATATACTGATTTTGATACTTTTCTTAAAGATTCTAATTTGAGCGCAGTCATTATCGCAACCCCTCCTCAAACTCATTATGAGCTTTCTAAGTGTGCCTTGTTGGCTGACAAGCATGTTTTGGTTGAAAAGCCAATGACGCTTAACAGGCAGCATGCTAAAGAATTATCTGAACTTGCAAGTGTTCGCGGAAAAAAATTGTTGGTTGGTCACATATTCTTGTACAATGATGGTGTTAACTTTTTAAAGGAACAAATTGATTCATCAGTGTTGGGTAAAATTCACGAGATTGAATGTGTACGGCAGGGTCACGGACCTATTCGTTCTGAGATTAATGTCATGTGGGACCTTGCCACTCACGACATTGCAATTTTGTTGCATTTGTTGGGCCAGATGCCAGTTGAAGTGTCTGCTTTCGGGTTTAAATATAGAGAGAATACTGCGCAGGAAGATTCAATAGTTGTCAGATTGATGTTTCCCAATAATATTCAATGCATAACTAAGGTTAACTGGCAGTACCCTGTTAAGGAAAGGCGCATTACAGTTATAGGTGAGAAGAAGATGGTTCGTTTTAGTGATACTGATACTGCAACGCCAATTATTATTTATGACAAGAGTGTTGAGCGGCATGGTGAAAAATCAGAAGCCGAATATGGCGCGTTTAAAATGATAACTAAGGATGCTGGCTGTCATATTCCGCCAGTTAAAATACGTGAGCCATTGTTGTTGCAGTTGCAGGATTTTCTTGCTGCGTTCATGAAAAACAAAGAGCCTTTGTCTGGTGGTGTTTCTGGAGTAAATGTGGTTACTGTTTTGGATGCTGCGCAGAAGTCATTGGAGCAAGGTGGTGTCAGTGTTAGAGTCTCAGATGCTAATGATTGTGAAAACGTTAATATTGGCAAAGGTTCAATTGTTAAGCATGTAAAACTTGGCAGGAATTCTAAAGTCTGGAATTATTGTAACGTGTATGGTCTTCCGCACGAGCCTGTTGTTATTGGAGATAATGTTCAGGTTGGCAGTTTTTCTGAGATAAAGCCAAATGTGCAGATTGGAAATAATTGCCGTCTCCAGTCGCACGTTTTTATTCCTGAAATGGTGCGCATCGAAGATAATGTTTTTATTGGTCCTGGTGTGAGTTTTCATAACGATAAATATCCCAGCGCGGTTAAAACGCTTAATGGCGCGTGGAAATGTGAGCAAACTATTGTGAAAGAGCACGCGAGTATTGGTGGTGGCGCGCTTATTGCGCCAGGGATCACAATTGGCAAATGCGCTGTTGTTGGTATGGGTAGTGTTGTTGTTAAGGATGTTCCTGATTACGCAATTGTTTGTGGTAATCCTGCTCGAATTGTTGGCGACGTTCGCGATGCCAAGTATGCAACTAAATATCCTGAGTTTGCAGAGGGAAATAAATGAATGTTCCTTTTGTTGATTTGAAAAGATGTCATTTTGAAATCTCGTCTGAGATAAAAACTGCAGTTGATGAGGTTATTCTAAATTCAACGTTTATTCAAGGTCCATCAGTGGCAAAATTTGAGGGAGAATTTGCAGAATACTGTGGGAAAAAGTTTTGTGTTGGTGTTGCTTCCGGCACTGACGCTTTAATGTTATCTTTGATGGCGCACGGTATAAAAAATAGTGAGGTTATAACTGTTGCAAATACTTTTGTTGCAACAGTGTTGGCAATCAAAAACAGCGGGAACATTCCTGTGTTGGTTGATTGTGATAAGACTGGAAATATTGATGTTTCTAAAATTGAGCAAGCAATTACTACTAAAACAAAAGCAATTATTCCTGTGCATTTGTATGGCCAACCAGCAGATATGTACAAAATTACGAGTATTGCTAGAAAGCATAATCTTGTTGTTATTGAGGATTGCTGTCAATCTCACGGTGCAGAATTGGCT
>JACQMU010000039.1 GCA_016203425.1 Candidatus Woesearchaeota archaeon | reverse complement strand
TTCTAATACCATACCACGCAGTCATTGCAACAGGAGATTTCATGGTAGTTGCAGAAGAAGACTTGGTTTAAGATACTTTTTTAAAGAACTACTTTCTTCGCGTTCACATGGACGAACAACACGCACTCTGGACAGAAAAATACCGCCCAAAAACATTTGAAGACATAAAAGGACAAGACGAAATCATCTCAAAAATAAAAGCATTTGTACAACACAAAAACATGCCACACCTGCTATTTGCAGGGCCTGCAGGAGTAGGCAAATCATCACTATCACTTGTCATCGCACGACAACTATTCGGAGAAAACTGGCGAGACAATTTCTTAGAACTAAACGCATCAGACGAACGCGGCATAGACACAGTGCGCGTCAAAGTAAAAGACTTTGCACGAACAAAAGCAATAGGCAATGTACCATTCAAAATAATTTTTCTTGACGAATGCGACGCGCTCACCAAAGAAGCACAACAAGCACTCAGAAGAACAATGGAAATGAATGCCAACACCTGCAGATTTGTCCTCGCAGCAAACTACAGCTCAAAAATAATAGAACCAATACAAAGCAGATGCGCAGTTTTCAGGTTTAAGCCATTAAACAAAGAACACGTCCACGAAATCATAAAACAAATTGCGCAAAAAGAAAACATACAACTCACAAAAGAAACAGAACAAGCACTAATAGACACAAGCGAAGGAGACTGCAGAAAACTCGAAAACACACTCCAAAGCTGCGCAGCAACAGCCACAACAATACTGCCAGAAACAATATACTCCATGGCGTCACTTGCACAGCCAACAGAAATTAAAACAATACTCCAACAAGCAGTCAGCGGCAAGTTCACAGAAGCAAAAAACACACTCTTTGACATCATGACAAAATACGGACTTTCAGGAACAGACATTATAAAACAACTACAAAAAGAATTGTGGCAATTAGACATTCAACCACGAAAAAAAGTTGCACTAATAGACAAATGCGGAGAAATAGAATTCAGAATGGTAGAAGGCAGCGACCCATTCATACAATTAGAAGCATTCATAGCACACTTAGCAACAGAAACAATATAATTAAGAAGGTAATTAGGTAATTAAGAAGAGCTGCCTGAACTCTTAACAGTAATTGTGGTCTGAGCAAAATTCTCAAAATCATAACCTGCCTCAAGACTCACCAACTGCTCAAAATTTGTTCTTGAAGAAGCAGGCTGCGTACAACTAATAACCTTAGAACCATCAAACAAAGTCACAAAACCACTTGCAACAGAACCACTACTTGTTAAACCACTACAAGAAACACCATTCATCTTCGTATCCACCTTAACAAAAACCTTGTCAGCCTTATTTTTTTGAGTACGATCACAAGAACTCTCCTTTTCAAAAACATCACCAGCACCAGCTTTCTTAATCTCAAAAGTAAAACCAACCTTATCCTTAGCACGAGCAGACTCAGTCAACGTGCCAAACTGCAATGTGCCACCAGAATTAAACACAGCTTTATCCTGATTAATCTCACAAATACCACCCGCCTCAGGACTTAAAATATTTGAACGAACACACAACTTACTCACTGCAAGAGTTTTATAAGTATAACAAACATCAGCACGCAAAGTAAAATCAGCACTCGCACCAACAATAGGACTAAAATGATTTAAGTCAGTAAACTCAACAAAAACCGGAGGAGTTGTAATCAGCTTACCTGTAGAATCCTTTTTTGCAGCAAGAATATCATCATCAGGACCACGCGTCAACTGCTCTTCCAACTTACTAAACTCAGAAGGATTAACACCAGAAAGCCTTACGCGAACATTGTTTTTAGCAACATCAGCTTCACCCTTATTATCAAGCTTAACAACCACATCAAAAGGATCACGACCGCCATCAAAAACCTCTTTACGCAGATTTTGAAAATCGATATTAACACCAGAAGTGCCACCAATAAAAGGATTCTGTAATTCAACCACTGTTTCTTTAGAAGAACAAGCAATTAACAACAATAAGATGAACAAAACAAATACATTCTTAACCATACAAACTTCATTTTAACCACATTATATAAATTTTTCTATCCTAAACTTTTGCGGGATTCGTATGTAAAACACAAAAGTTTAGGAATTTGGAGTTTTGTACTACAAATG
>JACQMU010000038.1 GCA_016203425.1 Candidatus Woesearchaeota archaeon | reverse complement strand
GCAAAACCACCAACAAAACCATTGCCGTTAACAACACGATGACAAGGAACTTGAGGGGCAAAAGGATTTTTGTTCAAAGCAACACCAACTGCACGATAAATCTGGCCTTTGCCGCCCAAAGCATTGCCGATTTCGCGATAAGTTGTAACTTTTCCTTTAGGAACTATTTTGCACAACTCGTAAACTCTCTTTTGGAATTCAGTGACCATTTTCAAGCAGTTTAATTATTGCATCAAAATTCTCTTTTGAAGGATTGTTCTTATACTCCTGCGCGTGAAACATTATTTCTGAACAATTAAAATGAAAACCTTTTTTGTTCAAGAAATCGCTTTGATTGGCGACAAACTGGCAGAATTGTGTAACATTCTTTGGCTGCATTGTGTGGCGGCAACGCTCGAAATCAATCATCGTAACTTTTCTGCCTTTAATTAAAACATGCTTCCAAGGATGATGCATCTCATCCTTGTTAATTCTTAATTTATCCATAACAAAACACTGCTTAAAAATTTCATTCAACACCCACTTTAACTGCTGTTTGGAAGCTTTTTGAAAAAAATCTTTCAGGAACGTGCCGTCAACAAACTCAGCAATAAGAAAATTAGTTCTGGAGAACAACAGTTTTGGGCCAATCTTATGCTTGTTCAATTTTTTCAGAAAAAAAGATTCAAGCTCAACACTTGTTGCTTTTTTGCCAGCAAGCAGTGCCTTGACAGCCACTTTCTTATTCTTGTAAACACCTGTGTAAACAATTTTTCTTTTGCCTTTGCCCAAAAATTTTAAGTTCTTAACCGGCAATTCAGAGAGTGCTTTAGCCAATGAATTCTTGCGGATAATATACACAAACAAAGTTTCGTAAAACAAATGAACACTGTGCAACAATTCTTTCTCAAATAAGTTTCGCTCAATTATTTCATCAACCATCTGCTTATTTGTCAACGATGAGAAAAGCAAGAGAATAATTCCATCCTTTGCCAAGAAATCATTTGCTTCATTCAAAAAACGCTCAATTGTTTCATAACCTTTTTTTCCACCTATCACAGAAATATCCTTTGATTCATTATCAGCAGGAAGATACGGCGGGTTGAAAACAATGGTGTCAAACATGATTCTATTTTTTTTAAAAACAGAGAATAAATCACTCACTTTGTAAATTATTCTCTTATTGGACTTAAAGTTTTTTTTGCAAAACGCAATTGCTGCAGAATTAATGTCAACAGCATACACTTTTTTTACTTTTGATGATGCTGCGGCAGCAACAGCCTGAATGCCTGTGCCTGTGCCAACGTCAAGCACAATACCTTTAGCATATTTTTGCACCTCATGGGCAAGCATTTCAGAATCTTCACGTGGCGAATAAAGAGTCATCTTAAAAGACTTCACTTTACGAAAACCAACCCCACAAACCATGCCATGCTTTTTTAACACTGTTTGACAAAGCTGAAATAACTCTTAACGTCACAGTCTGCTTGACAAGCTCTTCTTTCTTCTCAACTTGTTTTTGGGGCGTTGTTGACACTTTTTCCTGCGGTGGAACCTTGATTTCCAAGCCTGCTTCAGATTTTTCTTCAGGTTCTTGTGTTTTTTCTACATTTGTTTCAGGCTCTTCAGAACTTTCTTCTTCGTCAGCATTAACAGTCACACACTTACACGCACTGCTACACTCCCCTGGCAGCCTGTCTTTGATGCACAATTTGCCTGGCGGATAACACTCAGCATCAGAACGCTTCATTGGAACACTGCCGCAATAAAAATCAATCTTCGGCTTTTCCGGCTCTGCTTTTTTTATTTCATTAACAACTTCCTTTGCCTTGCCACCAGAACAATGGCCACGGCCATCATCATCCTTTACACACTCATTAAAACCATAATCAGCACACTTGAACGACTTTGAAAGCGCCAAGCCGCCAGAACAGTAATACTCACGAATCCAAGTGGCTTTATCAACAGAGCGGTCACTAAACTCAGAACGAACACACCTGTCCTCATGTGACTTAAAATCATCAGTTGTAACGCCACCAACAGCAATAAACCCGGCAACATCTTTCAAGTTAACAGGGCCTTTGTCACTGTCAGTACAAGTGCCAGCAGAAACAAACATTGAGAACACAATCATAAACAAAAACAACATTAAATTACGCATAACAACCACCTCACCACAAAAGAAAAAAGACTTGTAT
>JACQMU010000030.1 GCA_016203425.1 Candidatus Woesearchaeota archaeon | reverse complement strand
ATGCTACGGAGGCAAATTTACTGCAATTGTTCTAATATTTTCTTCTTTTCGCTTCCAAACTTTTTTTGGCATTCAAAACAAATCAAGTGTGGTTTTCCTTTTTCGTCTTTGACGTGTGTTCCTATTATTTTTTTCAAAAATGTTTCTTGAATTGTTGCCTTGCATATTTCGCATTTCATTGTCGTCTTTTAACAGCGTAGGATATATAAATATGACTCCATTAGGGTGCCGCATGCCAAGAATTGCAATTGTTCACAAGGAAAAATGTAATCCACAGGGTTGTGGCGGTTATCTGTGCATTCGTCTCTGCCCTGTTAACCGTGGTGGTCATGATTGCATTTTTATTGACACTGACAAAAAGGTTAAGATAGATGAAAAACTGTGCACTGGTTGTGGTATTTGTCCTAATCGTTGTCCGTTTGGCGCAATCGACATAATTAATCTTCCTGAACAATTAGAGCGCCCAATTCACCGTTATGGAAGAAATGGTTTTCATCTTTACAATCTTCCTGTTCCTATGTTTGGCAAGGTTGTTGGAGTTTTGGGTGTTAATGGCATTGGTAAAAGTACTGCTATACAAATTCTTGCTGGTGTTTTGAAGCCAAATCTTGGTCAGGATGCTGAATCTGATCCTAAAGCCTTAATTAATTTTTTTAAGGGTAGTGAAGCGCAGATTTTTTTTGAAAAGCTGAGAAAGGGTGAAATTAAAGTGAGTTACAAGCCTCAGCAGGTTGATTTGCTTCCTAAGTCTGCGAAAGGAACTGTCTTAGAATTGTTAAAAAAGGTTGATGAAAAAAAAGAGCTTGACAAAATTGCTGAACTTCTTGAATTGAAACAAATTTTGAATACTGATATTTCACAAATTTCTGGTGGTGAGCTGCAGCGTGTTGCGATTGCTGCAACAGTTCTAAAAAAGGCTAATGTTTACATTTTTGATGAGCCAACATCGTTTCTTGATATTAAACAGCGCATTAAAATCGCTGAGTTTATCAAGCATCTTGCTAATGAAAATACTGCAGTTATGGTTGTCGAGCACGATCTTTTGGTTCTTGACACAATGGCTGACTTAATCCATTTGATGTATGGTAAGACTGCGTGTTATGGTGTTGTTAGCCTTCCAAAAACTGCGCGTGTTGGCATGAATACGTATCTTGAGGGTTTTATTCGTGATGAAAACATGCGTTTTCGTGATTACAGCATTAAGTTTTCTCCGCGTCCGCCTTTAAAGTCTCAGAAAGTTTTTGAGCTTACGTCGTGGAAAAATGTCAAAAAAAAGCTTGGCCAATTTTTGTTGGAGGCTAAAGACGGTACGTTGCATAAGTCTTTAACAGTTGGTGTCCTTGGGGAAAATGGCATTGGCAAGACTACTTTTGTTAAAATGCTGGCTAATGTTTTGAAGTATGATTCTGGTGAAATTTCAAAACAAATTAAAGTGAGTTACAAGCCTCAGAATTTGAGTACTGAGTCCAAGGAGTTAGTGATGACTGTTCTTCATGATGCTGTGCAGAATTATGAATTGCAATTGGTCCGCCCGCTTGGCGTCAAAGAATTGTTGCTTAAGCCGATGAACTCGCTCTCTGGTGGTGAGCTTCAGCGTGTTGCTATCGCGCATTGTCTTTCACAGCCTGCTGATTTGTATCTGCTCGACGAGCCTTCAGCATATTTGGATGTTGAGCAAAGATTAATTGTTTCTAAGGTTTTGCGTGACATTGCTGAACAGCGTGGTTGTACTTTGTTGGTTGTCGACCATGACCTTCTTTTTATTGATTATTTGGCTGAAAAACTGTTGGTTTTTGAGGGTGAGCCAGCTAAGCACGGTCTTGTTACAGGCCCTTTCTCAATGGAAGACGGCATGAATCATTTCTTGTCGCACTTGGGAATTACGATGCGTCGTGATAAAGAAACTTTACGGCCAAGAATTAACAAGCTTGATTCACGCTTGGATAGAGAACAAAAGGAAGCTGGTAAACTTTATTATACTTGAGCGCTGTTTCTATGTCAGGGATTGCCGAACAGAGTGAGGCACATCCCTGAGTGTAGATGCTTTATCAAATCGAGCAGGATTTGCTGGTAAACTTTACTACACTTAATCTCTTGGTTTCGCTATTCCCAAACATAATCCGCAGGAATCATCTCCGCCAAGATATGTCGCTTTGTCCTCTAAATAATATGCGAGGACTTTTTTGCCTGCAAATTCTTCTGGTTTTGTTAGGAAAATCACTTCAGGCAATGTTTTCAAGTCTTCAATTAAATCTGCAATGTCTTGATGGTTCTCATATGTTAGTACTGTTCTTCTTCTGCAACAGTCGCATCTTAGTGCTAAATGTATTCCTTTATACTCGCCAGAACCACTTTTCGCGCCTGCAGAACTTGTTGTTCTTGGTCCTTCAAATACATCTGTGATTTTTGCTGTTGTTTCTCTTACATTAGCGCCGTAATTTATTTTTCTTCTTCCATCAAGTCCAATAATCCAGAATGAACTTGCAAAGTCTTGATAATGTATTCTTACATTGTCATCAATTGTTCTTGCAGGGTTGATGATTCTCACCATGTTGCAAATTTTTCTTGTTTTACTTTTAAATGTTTCTGTGTTAAATCTCCTTAACCCCATCTGTAGTCACAGCAACTAATCTTATTCCTGCTCCAACTTTTAGCAGTGCCGCAAGAACTGCCATGTGTTCTTTTCCTTCGCCTGACACTAAATTTACTGCTGCATCGCCGAATATTTTGCCGTCTAATTCTTTTTTAATCAACTCCGTCATTTCTGGGATGTGTTGTGTTTCATTCACGAGAATGTATGTTGTGTTGGGCTTTTCAATCTTAAAATTCTCTTTGCCAAACTGGTTTGTTATTAAGTAGATTTGTTCCCAATCGCTTTCTCGAATTAGTTTTGCTACATGGAGCCATGTTCCTTTTCCTGTTCCTACGCACGCTACAAGTATTGTCATACTGGTTGTGCAGAATAAAGTATATATAAATGTCCCTATAATTATTATTTGATGGACCATATTGCAATTCTTAACAAATCTTGGAATTTGTTGGGCAAGATTTTGTCTGGTGAGAAAACGATTGAGTCAAGGTGGTACAAATTCAGGCGTGCTCCTTGGAACAAAATTTTTGCAGGTGAAACTGTTTATTTTAAAAATTCAGGTGAGCAGATAACTGTTAGAGCAAAAGTTGACAAAGTTTTGCAGTTTTCTGATTTGTCTGAGCAAAAAGTGAAAGAAATTTTGGATTTGTATCATTTGCAGATTGGCATCCCTGAGAACAAAGTTTCTGAATTTGTAGCACAATTCCGCAATAAGAAATATTGTATTCTTGTTTTTCTGAAAAGTGTTCAAAAAATTGTTCCATTTGAAATCAGCAAGAAAGGTTTTGGCGTGATGTCCGCTTGGTTGTGTGTCGACGATATAGAAGAAATTAAGATCGAATGACAGGCAGTTTTGTCGGTTCTTTGGCTGGCAATGATATGCCTGCTTTCCAGAAGCTTTGTTGTAAATAAACAGTTACGTTTTTGCCGTACAGGTCTTGTGGTTTTGTAACTTTGAATTCAGTTAATAATTCTGTAATGTTTTTTTCATCTCGATAAGAAAATTCTTGTGCGTAATGGAGTGGTGATAGTGGTGATGGTGCTGGTAATTCAGTTGGTGCAACTTCTAATCGCAGGTAGTGTTGTATTCCTTTTTGTGTTGCTTCAATAGAGTATAAAACGCAGTCAATTGTGCCTTGTCGTTTTCTGAATGTTTCTCGAGAAGTATTTCTCCCATTTAGTTGTTGATAATCTGTGTCGTAGTGTATTTTTGTCATGTTCACGGCCATCCTAAATCATGTATGTGTCCGTCAAGGCTCATGTTGTAATGTCTTTCTTGTCCGTCGTTTGGCAGAATTCCTATGCAGCCTAATAATTCTCCGTGATCAAGGTAGGCAACAACCTTTTTGCCGAGTAGTTCTTCTGGTTTGTCTGCGCCGAATTGTTGGAGAACTGCGGCATTATTTGGTTCTTCATAGCAGATGAATGGTTCTCCGCCATAATTCTTTAGTTTGATAAGCAGATGCAGTCCTTTAGTAACCCTTTCGTTTTTTGGTTGTGCGTCAGAGCTGTAGTTCTGGTATTGTAGATCTTCATCGACGCAGTAAGTGCCGCTGAAAACTTCTGTAATTATTCCGTTGTCTTGTTTTATGTGTGTTGCTTTTTCTTTTAGTTCTGCTCTTATTTCTTTAGCTCTTGCAGGTGTTATTTCTTTTCTGCCGCTCCACTGTGGTATTGTTAATCTTTTTTCT
>JACQMU010000028.1 GCA_016203425.1 Candidatus Woesearchaeota archaeon | reverse complement strand
GTTCTTACCATAGCACCAGAAGAACGCTCACTCTGACCAGTAATAGCATACTTACCCTCCTGCAAAGCTGTTAAAAGCTCTTGCTGAGTTGAAGGATCAAGAGTAGCGATTTCATCAACAAACAAAACACCCATGTGCGCCTTATGAATCATGCCAGCAACAATACGCTCATGCGCAGGAGTTCCAAGACCGCCAGACTGGAGAGGGTCATGAAGCACATCGCCAAGCAAAGCACCAGCATGCGCACCAGTAGCATCCCAAAAAGGAACTGTTTTCTTGCCAAAATTATCAACAATAACCTTAGGATTGTCCAAATGCATCCCACCCATACGCTTGTTAATATTAATAAAAAACATAAAAGAAGCAAGAAAAATCATGCCACCAATAAAAAAAGCAGCAAAAATCACGTCAGAATTATAATATGAACGAGCCCACCACGGAGCAAACATTGAAAGAACAACCAACGCCATCAAAATCCAGTTCTGATAACGAAACACATCCATCGAACGCATGCGCGACTTAGCAGAAAGCTCGCGACCCTTTCCAGCAGGAGCAGTCCTAACAATCGGCTGGTTCTCATCATGAGGATTAGGAAAAGCAATAACATCAACAAGCTTTTCCTTAGGCAACATTTCAGCCAACGCAAGCCCCAACATTGATTTCCCAGTACCAGGGTCACCAATAAGCAAAACATGCCTACGCTGTTGAGCAGCTTTCTTCATAACCTCAACAGCCTCTTCCTGACCAATAACCTGACCAATAATCTTGTCAGACACCTTGATATCAGCTGTTGTTTTAAACTCAAAAACCATAAAGTATTCTAATGAGAATTGTTTATAAACGTTATGTCAACAATCCCAAAAACTTTGTCAAGAAAACCAAAAAAGTGCACGTAATGTGGCAAACACTTTAATAATAAAAGACTCTTTAAAGTAGCAAGAGGGGTTAGTATGGAAACTGACAATTCAGAAACCAATAAAGAAAACAGCGGTGACGAGCTAGACGAAATCATCAAAAAAGAAGCAGAAGAATATACGCAACAAACAAGATTTCTGCCACAAAAAGAAGAGCCATACTTACAAACACCAAAAGATGCTGAAGTAGAACAAAAAAAGTTGGGAAACCGCAGACAAAAAGAACCAACATATATCGACGACAAAACAATACAGGCAGAAGCAAAAGAAGGGCTCACACATGAAGCCGAATATTTAAAATTCAAAGAAGAACTGCCTGCAAAAATTTCAAATGCATACAACGCAGTATTTAAAGAGCATGATGACGAAACAGCAGATGCACGGCAAACATTCATGAACAATATACTCGTCCACCACGACGGAAGATACCTGCATTTTCTTCAGGAAGGAGAACAAAAATTAGAAGACAAAATCAGAGAGTACACTGTAAGAACAATCAACCAGACTGCCAGCGAGCCGCTCAATGAAAAAGAACAACAAGATTACAGCTGGACACGCGCAATAATCTCAATGAGCAAAGCACTTGACAATCCTACAGAAAAAAGAACAAACTTCCGCGAAGCACGCATGGCACTCCACGACATAGGCCTCGAAAGCGTAGCAGACAGCATTGATGAACTATACAAAATTCTTCAAACAATTGAACAACAATAGTTCAAGCGAACGCTGCGAAGCAGCGTGAGCGGCGACAAAACCGCACCTATTTAAACAGCATTCAGTAATAATAATCATGACTGAACTAAAAAAAGAGCTTGACTACCTTGTATTAACATCAGACCCTGGCGGGGATGAACATACAGACGGCAAGCTTGAAGAAGTACGAAAAGGCAGCATTGCAGTCATGAAAATAACAGCAGACTACATCAATGCAACCCCACAAGTCATTGCATGGCTCAACACAGGCGATATTGATGACATTTATCTTGCAGGAACTGCTGCAACACGAGATGGAAAGTTCCACTTAGGAGAATTCTTCAAAGGCAATGCTGCACTCTACACAGCAATGAACGAAGTATACAAACAATGCAGGCTTTCACGTGAACAAAAACTTGTTGTATTAGGAAATCATGATGTGCCAGGAACATTCTTAAGCCATGTTGAAGACTGCACACTCGTAGGAGCAGACATTGAAACCATTGCTGGAATGGCACAAGAACAATCAAAAGGAAAAATACACATAAAACCAGCTATCCAACCTTTAGCACTTATTGGAGAAATCCCAGTAATAGGAGCAATGAACACAATAGAATGCCCGAAAAGCATACCACAAGAAATAGCAGAAGGAATTGTTCCACAATGTGGCTTTGGCCCAAAATTTTATGCCCAATACGCAGACGTGTACGCAGAAATACTCAAAGGAAAATATTATTTAATGTCACACAAAGGGCTCATCGACAAAAGAGATGCGTCCAGAAAACAAGAAGACACAATCCACCAGATTGCAGCATGCTCTTTAGCATCATTTGAAGCACACTGGCACGAAATGTGCGCAAACAAAGTAGGAAACACTTACCGTTTCAGAAGCGGAACAAATTACTTCCTAATTATAGGGCTGGAAAAAGAAAGCGGAAAACCAGCTGATGTTAAAACAGTACGCTTTGTTTAACCTGATTCTTCACCAAAATGAGCATCCTGCGGTTCTTCACGACCTGTTGGGACAGTTAAACGACCTTCTTCCGCACCTTCTGCTTCTTGCTGTTCAGAAGCGATTTGTGGACTAGCTGGCTGTTGCTGAAGCGCAGCCATTTCAACCGGTTTCTTCTTATTATTTGGACCGTTATTTCGCGTTGTCTGGCCATTAGAAACAGCTCCTTGATGCTGGTGAACAGCATGCGAATGCGGCGTGTCTTTCAACCACACTTTAATGATGAAGAGCAAAAGGAAGAAAACAAAGAACAACACAATAAACGCATCACTCCCACGGCCAAACCATCCCATACTGTAAAAAACACTGCCCCCAACGAGCATGATGACAACAAAAAACACTGCATTCCACCACTTATTCTCAGGCAAGTGCTGCACGCCAAACAAACCCAACAAAAGCACAACAGCAAGAATGATGACTGCAAAAAGGCCAGCATACTGAATAATTGACGTCGTAATGCCAAGCACATGAGAAGAGCCAACAACAAACAAAGCAATAACAACAGCAACAGCAGCATTCAAATTATGCCGAGCATGGCCTTTCTCAACACCCAAAACACGAGTGCGCTCCAAAAGAGCATACGAAACAGTAAGAACAATTATGAACGGCAAAAAAATGTCAACAAAACCAATCTCTGCAAGAACCCTGAACAAAGGATCAATTTTTGTAGGCATACAAACAATATTTCTTTATCTGTATAAATATTTTTTCACCGCACGTTTATAAAAACTAAAAAGTTCTTCACCAAAATGGCACCAAGACAAAGACGGCCTTCACGATTCATGCCCCACATGCAAACTGCGTATTACGCAGCAGATGCACAACTGAGCCATGCACGACGGCTCGATATCACTGCCAACTACATACCACCCTCTGAGACTCAGCTCAACATTCAAGCTGTTCGAGAAAACATTGGCACAAGACTATTAAGAATAGCAGACCATCTCAAACAAACAGAGCTTTCGAAAAGCATTGGCGGATACACACTAATCGACGAAAACAAACAATTTGTTCCTGCAGTACAAGAAAGACTGGAACACCACCTCTCACTCGACAAAACAAGACCAAGCTACAACCAGTTCCTTGAAAGCCTTGCACAAGACTTCTACAACTGGCTTAAATTCTCAGGAGAACGAAGAAAACAACTATGCGCAACAATTGAACCCGACATAGGTGTTTTCATAACCATAAAACCACAGATTTAAAAAGGCCTGCCATTTAAAAGCGCAAATGCAAAAAGAGACAGAACAAAAATATGCACTCTTAAGAACAAAACTGCTCGAAAGAGTTGCAGAAGAAAAACACAGAAAACTGAAAGAACTGCACGCATTTAAAGAACAGTACAAACAAAAAATTGGTGCAGACAATACAAAAATAGATGAAAGAATACACACGCTTATAGATGAAAAAATACAAATACTTGAAGCAGATAAAAGGCATGAAAGATTACAACAGTACAACAACAAATTTGAGAAATTATGCAGTGCAAGCGATGACACATTAAGCACACACAATTCAAACAGAAACATTGACTTTGAAACGTACGAATTCTACGAAACAGCAACACCAAAAGTAAAAGCATTAATAAAACAAAGAAAAGCAACACCAACAGACCTGTGGCCAGGAAGAAAAGTAGAAATAAAATACTACTTAACTATTGAACAGCTTGCAAAACTACCTGGCACATACCCAATATCAACCCTACAAAACAGTATTTTGTCAGATTACAAGAAAAAATATCAGGGCAACCCTGACAAAGAAACATATTTCAAATTATCAGAAGACCCTGGAAACAAAAGAGTCTACTATGGTGTAAGAGAAGAATTACTAAAAGCCGTGCTCAGAAACCACGACCATGCAGAAAATATTGCAGAACACGTGCATGAACACATAAAACTGACAGAAAAAGAAACACAAACTGCACTTGAAAGAAAAATAACCGCAACATCACACGACACAGTCTGGGTAACAATTGATGAGCTTGTAAAACTACCAGGAGCAAAGACTTACGCTGCAATCAGAACAGCATTTGAGAAAGAAAACATTGAAAAAAGACTTGTCAGAAAACCACTAAATAACAAAGAAGTAAACTTAAAATCACACCCAGTCACAGAAGCAAAACTAACACCAGAACTGCTCGAAAGCATTTACGCACAAAAACCAGAAGATTATGAGCTGTTAGAAGCCTGCCTGAAAAACGAACCAGCTAAAGAAGAAACAAAAAATATTGATGCGGCAATAACACCCCAGACATGCGAAGAACCAGCGGCAACAAGCATTGACGATGTAGTTGAAGAAACAAAAAAGCCGAGCAAAAGAGAAGTAAGAGCACAAGAAGAATATGAAATCAGCAGAAAAATCATGAGAAAACTAATCTATGGAAAAAAGAAAGTGTCAAATGCAAACACACCACTTGACAATCTTCAAAGAAATGTTCCAAAAGAAGAAAGACATATAGCCAAAAGAGCAATTGAAAATATGAAAAGATATGGTTGGCTAAACTGCCAACACGTAAGCACAGGCTTTACAAAAACATCTGTGTTTTCAGAGAAACTGCCAGAAATAAACTCATACTTCAGTTTTACAGACGAAGAAAAACATCAGTCGTAAACATTCTTTCTGTGCCCAACTTTAACCACATAAATGCATTCCTTCGTATAATCAATAATGCAAACAGCCCTATAATCCCCTACACGAAACTTGTATGCATTACCACCAACGAGTTTTACAAGATGCTCACCCGGCCTAATCCTCAATCTTTCAACTGCAGAAATGATGCGTTCCTGAACTCCAGACTCGAGTTTTCCAAACTGTTTCTCTGCCGACTGTGTGAATTCTATTGAGAACAAAAGCATCACCGCAAATTATACTTTCTTTTAACATGCTCGAGCGAAACAGTTTTGCCTGCACGAATCTCAGCCAAGCCAACAGCTATATCATTTTTTGTCTCCTCATTCACTTCTTTGGAATCTTCAAGCAAATCCCAAATGATATCCTCATAGCTCTCTTTGTCATACATTTTTTTAAACCGAAGCGCATTAACCAATTCACGAGTAACTTGAATAGTTGTAGTCTCCATATCAGTTATATAACCCGCCATAGTATTTAAAGATTTCGGGTCACACATCCTTCACACAAACATCATAAAAATCACACTGGCCAGTCGACCACTTGCACAAGCTCGAGATATGCTTCGGATAAAACTTTTTTTCCTTAGAGAACGTGTTCTGATGAATAAGCTCAATCTCCCTTTTGGCAAAATCAAGCAGTTCATGGTCAACAGAAACAAATTTTGTAGTGTTATCCTTCAAAAAATAAATGCCTGCCCTGTCAGGGAGCTTTTTGTGCTTTTCAAAAAAAAGCAAGGAATAAATCGCAAGCTGCAATTTATACTCATCAACATTAGAATGATTGCTCGTCTTGTAATCCATCACCCGAGTCTCAGCACCATGCTGCTCAATAACATCAATAATGCCGCGCACCCAATGCTCGTCAGAAACATAAGAAAGCTCTCTCAAAGGAGTTAAGCGATGAAAAACATCCTGCACAGAACCAGACTCTGCACTAAAACGCACAAAAAAACCTTCAAGCCAGTTAAACACCATCAACAATGTTTCTTCAAAAAAACGCATTTCATCAGCCTCAACAACACCAAGCTCATGCATCTTCGGCTGCGCAGACTTCCACTCGCTCACCAACAAATCCTGAACAGCATTTCTGAAAAAGTTCACAGCATTATCCTGCGACACACCCTGAACATTTGTCGCGAAAAATTTGTCAAGAACAGCATGAACCACACTGCCACGAAGCTGGTGAATACTTGGCTTTGACGGAAGCTCTTCAATGTAAGAATAAAAATATTTTCGCGGACACTTCTTGTACGTTGTTATCGAACTCGGGCTTTGAACTCGCGACGGAACCAACAAGGCAACCTCTTTTTCATCAGCCATCCAGCCCAGATTGATAAGAGGAGTATTAAAAGCTTTCTGAACAGCGAAGTTCATAAAATCTCGAAATTGGTCACTATATTTAAAAAGGAAGCGAGAAGTTTTATCGTCATGCGTTTGCTGAACAAGATAGTTGCAGCAAGTGTCCTTGCAATTACTCCCATAGGCTGCCACATAATCAACCCGCGCCTTGAGAAAAGAGTTGAAGACGCAGTTGTGCAGATTGAACAAAAAAGTTTCCCACGCACAACAATCTTCAACGAAGCCCTTGATGATGAACGCGTCAAAAACGCAGTCAAAAAAAATCTACAATCACTGCTCGCCAGCCGCGAATGGAAACGCGTGCTGTTTTACTGCAGCGACCACGACCTTAATTTTCTTGAAGCAGCAATAGAAGCCATTAACAACCCAGACGCACAATTCTACAAAACTGATGGAGGACTTCCTGCTTTTGTAGAACAATGCAAGTGGGAAGACGAACACTTTATTGAAAACAAAGAAACTCGCGACATTATTTTCAAAGCACTTGAATCATCCTCACAAAAAATGAAGTCACCCTATGAGATACAGCTGTTGCAACGAATTCTTGAGGATTACCCTGATGAAAAAGAAATTTGCCTTCAAAATGTTGTGAGAACATCTATCACGACAAACACAAATGACGCACTTTCCCGAGCAATAAGCTTTGCAGCAGAACTTCCACCATTCCTCGAAAAAACAGCATATGAAAATCTCGCAGCATACCATCTTCAAGACATTGAACTTGAAAAAACAGATAACGGACGCTCATTTGTGCGACGCCCACAATGGAACGATGTTCTTGAAGCATTGAAAATCTGCAAAAAAATAGACGCTAATTTCAAAGATGTCAGCGAATCATTATTGGAGAAACTGCTCATTGTTTTTGACGATTACAACCATACAGGAATATCTGCATCATGGGTCAGCACACAATACCAAGAAAAAGGATACCGCCGGCAGGATGCAGTCAGCAAATCACTTATTTTTTTTGTTGAAAATCTGAACGACACAGAACTCATTGAACGCTGCTGGCAAAACCGTGATTTGTTTCAGCAGCCGCCAACACAAGACCAAAAAAATGACTGGCTAGTGACCTACGCCCACAACAGCATACGAAATCTCAGCGAGGTCATTACACTCTCACGCAAGATTGAAGACGAAAAAAAACGGCAAGTATTTTTTGACCAGAGCTTCCAGACATTTGTCAAACGCGGCGACAACAGGTCTTTTGATGATGCATTTTATCTTGCACTAAACTATCTTTCACCAAATGACGCCACACGCACAGAACATTTTGCAGACAAATTAATGTCATCAGAATACGTACATTATGATAGCGACGATCCACGACATTCAAAAATGGTTGTTCCATCGCCGGAAGATATACGAAGAGCAATTGTTTTATTAAAAATGGCAAATCCTGACTTAGAAAACCTCACGCAACCAAGATTCAGAAAAATACTATACGGACTCGCGACTGCACACCAAACTCCAGAAGATGTTGTGAGAGCCTGCGCACAACTAAACATTCCCCGCACAACTGAAATTGCAGATGACGTGGTTAATTATTTTCTGTCCAGACAGGCACACGGGCTGTTAAGCTGTTTATCAGAACACAACTTCACACCATCAAAAAAAGTTGCGCAGGAATACTGCACCACAATTCTTGAACGAGGCACAGGCTCAATAAAAGATGTTTTTTTGTTTACAGACAAGTACGATGAAGACCCATTTTCTGCAAAACAATACATTTTATACGGCTGCAACCTGCTGTCAAAAAAAGATGCAACATCTGAAACTGTCAGGAACAGCGCATGGGCATTTGAACACAGCATCACTGTAAAAAAATCAAGCAGGCCTTCTGACAATGCGTTTGAGAACGACGTACAAAGAATCCTCAGAAATCCTGCAATTGATGTTAACGAAATTATTGGGTTGTATGCTGCATTAGAACGACACTTTGGTGAAAAAGAATCAAAAATTCGACTGAAAATATTCGAAGAAAAAACAACACACCTCCAGCTGGCAGAACGCATCAAACTCTATTACCACATAACACCAGCACTGCCACAAACAAATGATGATTTTAAGTATGCGCTGCTTAAAGAAATTACTAAATCAATACAGACTTTGAGCAGTTGGGAACTAATGGCGTGCACATACTCACTCCGCACGTCAACAAACAGCACTGAATATGTGAGATTAGCAGGAGATTTCATGATTGAAAACGGAAGGCGTGACGCAGGACTATACGCATGGATACTCTGCAAATATGACGATGGCATACGCGCACTAACAAAAAGAAAAAACGTGCTTGAAGAATAAATAAACTCATTTAATCTTTATTGATTTGAGTTTCAGGATGCAATGCCTCTCTCTCAATGTCTCCAACAATATCTTCAGACACTACAACAACATAAGGCACATTATTTTTTTGCAACAGCCTTGGCAGTTCTCCAACAGTTTTTTCAAACTCAATACTTTTTCGAGGAACACCAACACTGCGAAAAAAATCAAGCGGCAAAACATGCTGGTTGCCAATAGGGAGATAAAATGTTTTTTCAAGAGACGCATTAATTTTTTTTTCAATAATGTCAGCCATGGCAACATTTCGGCAATGAATTGCCCGTGCAACAGACACTTCATTTGAAGAATATCGCGCCATGTAGTGCGCTGCCACAAACGTGTCGTTCTCGCAGCTGTCCAGTTCACCAACAAATCCCTGATTAAAATAACTGTACGGCTTGTCTAAATCTTTCTCGTACCTGTTTGCCAATGCGGCCAAGCGTATTTCTTCCTGTTTTTCTCTTGGAAGCTTAACTGCAGCAAAAAATTCTTTCTCAAGAACAGGATTAGCATTGCCAACTAAATATCCCTCAATAAAAAGCACATCTTTCTTTGTGATAAGTTCTTTGAGCAATTTATTATGCTTTAATCTCACAGGAATAGTATGAACATCAGCAATCATTATGAGATGCTGCGATTGCCCGAATGCGCTGTAAACTTCATATCCATGCCGATGAAGTATTTCTTCAAGCCTTTCATCGACTTTTGGTCGCCCTTCTTCTGATAATTCTTCAGTGCGCTCTACTGATTCTTCTGTTTCAGGGTCGTAATACGATTGCCCAATCACATAACGCGTACATCCAGCCACTGCAAGCGCAACAGTTGTTGCACAAACAATTTGTTTGAGGGTTTTCAGCATTAATTTGGCAAACACTGCATTATTTTTAAAAGTAACGGATTTTGTTTTTAAACCCCCATCACCATCCGGAAAGTTTACGGCTGAGCCGGAAGGTTTCCGAATAAAAAACACAATCGTTAAAAGAAGTGGTTTTTGTGAAGTTAGTGTGAACAACAGAACAACAACAATCATTGCACTGCTAACTTCAATCACGGGAATTGCAATGCTGGCATTCTTTCTGCCATACGACGCAGAAAAAAAAATGACTGCAATAACTGGAACTGTCGTGGATATAGAACACAAAGAAAAATTCGACATCATAAAAATAATGCCAACAAAACCAATAACTGTTTTGTCATTTGAAAAAACAAATACCCACATAGAGGAAAACACAACAATTTACGGAAGGCTGCAGGATTATAACGGAAAAATTGAGCTTGTTGCGAGCAGAATGACGTGATAGAAATAATTCTAACAATAATTATCGGAATTATTACTGGGCTAATTACAGGAATACTCCCAGGACTGCACATCAACCTTTTATCAATAATTATTGCGTCATTCGTAACCACAACAACAAACAACATACTGCCAGCAATACTAATCATAAGCATAGGCATAACACACAACATTATAGAAGCAGTACCAACAATATTTCTCAACACACCAACACCAGAAACAGCACTGCTGCCTGCACAAACATTTCTAAAACAAGGAAAAGGACAGGCAGCAGCACAATTATTCGTTACAGGCTCGCTGCTCGGAACACTGCTAACAACAATGATATCACCAGCACTATTTTTACTTGTGCCATTATTTTATGCACACGTCAAAAATTACACGCCATTATTACTGCTAAGCCTGCTAATAATTCTTATTCTAAAAGAGAAAACAACACAACAAAAAATATGGGCTATTATTGTTGCGGCATTGGCAGGCACATTTGGGTTATTAACATTAACATCAACAGTTGACCAACCACTCTTCCTGCTTTTTTCAGGATTGTTCGGCGCGAGCACACTCTTCTTCAACATAATAAACAAAACAAAAATTCCGCAACAAGACACAAAAACAACAATCTGCATACAAACAAAACATTCATTTCAGGCAGTATGCGGAGCCATTTGCGCACTCATGATGACAACACTGCTGCCAGGCGTTGGCACCGCACAAGCAGCATGGCTGCCAACAACACTGCTAAAAATAACAGGCAAAAAATACATTGTTTTGTTAGGAAGCATAGGAACAGCAGACATCATCATTTCATTAATAACTTTTGTGACAATCAACAAAGCACGAAACGGGGCAATAGAAACAATGAGCAACATTGCAACACTGGAAGGAAACATTATGCTGTTCTTTTCAGCAGCACTAATAACAACAGGCATTGCAACAATCCTTGCGGGAATCATGATAAAAAAATTTGTGGACTTGTACAACCGCATCAATTATCAAAAACTGTGCATGACACTGCTGGCATTATTATTTAGTGCATCATACTTTTTTGCAGACACAACAGGAATAATTGCAATGACAACAGGAGCTGCAATAGGAATCATCCCTCTATTAACAGGAACATCAAGAAGCCATGCAATGAACTGCCTGATATTGCCTGTAATTCTAAATTACTTATGAAAAGAACGAGGTTTTTTAGACTCAATATCACCAAACAAAAGACGTGCAATATCATACACTGGATTTTCTATGAGAACTGTGAAAACAACATCATTAAAAAAACTCTTATTACCAAAAGTTGAAACAACCCAATCAGCAAACTCTGCAGGCGAACGATACGTCTGCACAAATGCACAATCAACATCCTGACTGGAAGCACGCCGGATAAACAGCTCAAGCTTTGAATCATTTGCAGCGCGGGAAAAAAAGTCAGCACGCAAAACAGGCAAATAACCATTCGGCTTGTACAGTTCTGTTAATTCATCAAGACCGAAAGAAACCCCATAAGCCGTGCTGAAAGCCTGAAAAGCGTTAAAATTCTCAGCAGTATTCATTAGCGCAGAACAAATAAAGTTTTTTTCAACATCAGGAGTATAAATCCTCAACAATTTTGCAGCATACCATTGCTCAATCCGGCTCAAAGACTCTTTTTCTGACATGAAGAAAATAAAGAAGAACTTTAATATAAAGATTTGTAGACAACAAACGTTATGTTTTTAAATAACACGCTATTTTACCGAGGACATGATGGCAGTAATAGTAAACTTTCGAGGAAGCAGGCGAAGAAAAAGCGGAAACCAAATGATACTCACAATAAATGACGTCACCACAAAAGAAAGTGCGCAAAAACTCGTCGGCAAAAAAGTAGTGTGGAACTGCCCTGGCAAGGAAAAGAAAACCATAAATGGAAAGATTTCTTCAGCACACGGCAACAGCGGATGTGTAAGGGTTATTTTTGAAAGAGGAATGCCCGGACAAAGCTTGGGAACAGAAGTAAAGGTTGAATAATTATTTCATCCAGCTTGGCAACATTGGTTTTAATAATGGATAAACATAAGGAGCTGCAACAACTAATGCTCCAATCAGAAGACTATGAAACCAAGTTTCGCCCAAACCAACACTTGAAGGAACAGAACCGCGAATTGCTTTGCTTGCGCCGTGAATTTTTGCAACCATTATTAACCCAATCAAGACTTGAAAGGCAACTGGTGTTGAAAGAACAGGGATTGTTTTCAATTGGGGAAAAAGACTGAAAACAAATGCAACATTCATTGTGCAAAACGTTGCAACAACTGCGAAAATGAGTGCGTGCAAACTATGCCCAAACCTGTGCGTTGGAACTGTAACATCACGATGAATCAGTAAAATCTCATAAAGGCCGATAATTGCGCCAAAAACAAGTGGTGGCACAATCAACAATGAAGTTACAGGTTCTGCCATGGTGCACCTTTTAGGAACGCAAACCCCGCATTATTTTGTCGTATAACCTGTCAAAACGCCTAGAAGATTGCTCTATCTCCTGCCAGCATTCAACTGCTATTTTCTCTTGTTCTTTATTTTCTTTTAAAAGTTCTTTATAACGCTGCTTCCAAACATTTTTTGCCATAATTTATCCTCCACATCATTTAACTATTAAAACTTTACTCTTGTTTCTTATATTTAACAATCTAACACATTTTTGCTTAAGAAAATCTCTTTCAGCCCTGATCTTTCT
>JACQMU010000027.1 GCA_016203425.1 Candidatus Woesearchaeota archaeon | reverse complement strand
TTTCCCAGACCATTGCATGGACGGAAGTATTGGGCAACTTAAAATACGAGAAAGCGACAGATGCGAAGAAAGAACAACTGTTTATGGCGTGAATGCTGGCTTTATCGATAATCCCATTGAAGGGAAAAAAGGACATTTACATACAAAAGAAGGCAAAACAGTGTGTTTAGAACGCGGAGAAACTTCATATCAGTCTGCAATTTTGTCATATAAAGACATTATTGCATTCATTAAAGAAAATATTTCCTGGAAATGTGCAGACCCTTTTGCTTTCAGGATTGAATCCGAGAGATTTACAACAGCAGGAATTTTCTTTGAAAAACAACATTATGATGTTGCAACAAATCCTTGGTTTGAGAAAGTTTTAAAAGCAGTTGCTCCGCAACAGGCAGTTGTTTACGGTGTTGCAACAGATTATTGTGTTAGGGCAGGTGCACTCGCACTCAAAAAAGCTGGTGTGCCTGAAGTGTATCTTGTCAGTGATGCAATTGCTGGCATAACTTCAGACGGTTGTGCAAAAGCTTTGGATGAAATGGTTGCAGCAGGTGTGAAATTAACAACATCAAAAAATGTTTTGGAGGGAAAATTATGAGCGGCAAAGAAAGAGTGATTCGCAACTACAATCCTCCAAGTGCAGTTGATCTTGTTATTGAAGTGTATGATAAAGATGTTTTCAAAGGTATTGTTTTGATTGAGCGTGGCAATCCTCCGTTTAAAGGCAGGAAAGCTTTGCCAGGTGGTTTTCAGGAAATGAGTGAGAGCCTTGAAGAAACTGCTGTGAGGGAAGGCAAAGAAGAAACAGGCCTTGATATTGTGCTTTTGCATCAATTAATGGTTTATTCTCGGCCAGGCCGTGACCCGCGGGGGCCTGTAAATTCTGTTGGTTACGTTTGTCGTGCTGAAGGAATGCCTGTTGGCGGTGATGATGCTGCATCTGCAAAGGTTTGTAGTTGGGACGAAATTCCACAGAAGTTGGCATTTGACCATGCTATTCGCATTAAAGAATATTTCCGTTGGGCTGAAAATAGCAGGCATGAAAATATTTTTGAACAAAGGTGAGTGCGTAATGAAAATTCTCATTGTTGCCAAGCAGTCAAAGTATGAGTATGAGAAAGAAAAGTTTAGCCTCACTGATGCAGAAATACGCGCAAAATATCGCGGTGAGCACGCTAATCTTGATGCAATTCTCAGCAGCCACGAAAAGCAGCTTGAGACACGAAAAACTGCAGCAGCTGTTTTTAAGAATGCAGATTTGTTGTTGATGTGCCAGCTTAGGGAAGAAATTATTGGTTATGATGCAGTGATTTCATTAGGTGGGGATAATAGTTTTACGTACACAAGCCATTTTGTTGGAAGCATTCCTTTGATTGGCATGAATTCAGATCCTGCACGAAGCGTTGGTGCGTTGTGCAAATGGACTGCAAATGACGCAGGTAAACTGCAAGAACAGCTCACGAAAGGTGATTATAAAATAACTGAATGGGCGAGATTGAGTGCTGATATTGATGGCAAGAAGCTGTCGCTTGCAACAAGTGAATATTTTTTTGGAGAAAAATTGCGAAGAGACATGTCACGCCATGTTGTTGTTTATCATGGGAAAGAATATGAGCAGAAAAGTTCTGGCATCGTGATTGCAACTGGCGCTGGAAGTACAGGGTGGTATGATTCTTCAAACAGGTATTACTTTGCAAATGGTAACTCGTTTGCAAAAACAGAAAAAAAGGCAGCATTCGTGATAACAGAGCCGTATAATTTTAAAGCCAAGGCAGATGATCTTTTTGTCGGCGAATTATTGCCTGATGAAGAACTGGTGCTGCATTCTTTGAATGATGGGTGCGGGTATGCAACAGCAGATTGTTGGGAAGAATACGAATTCAGTCGTGGAAAGAAAGCAACTGTAACAATCAGCAAACAGCCGTTGAGAACAATCTAACCTAAATTATAACTGCTGTATTGTTCCTCGCACAAAAATAAATGGTTCTTTTTGTTTGTGTGTTATGTACTTTATGTAGTGCATGACTGTTTTGTTTCGTTCAACAAAAGAAAGTGAGTTCGGGCATGGGTTTAACTGCAGTAATTCTTCTCTTTCTGTCAAGTATTTTGTATATCCTTCATTGCTTGTTTCTGTTGTTGAAAAGTCAATGATGAAGTCTGTTGCTGGCTGTTCTTTTTCTGTGTCGTGCAATAGTGTGAAATTGCCTGCTTTAAAGCGTTGAATTTCATAATGGAGATTATATTTTTTGATGCTGAGTAGGTTGGCAACAATTGTTTGAAAGTATGTTCCGCGAAGAAATTGTTCAATCTCTGGCATTTTTGTTGTTGAATAATGATATTTGTATGGATGAAATTTTGTTGTGTATTTTTGTTGTAAAAGCTTTTTTTGTAATAGTGCAAAAACTGCTGGCTGGAAGAATGCTTGTAATCGAATGTTGTTTGGTGTTTCTTGTTTGTATTTTTCTTTTGCCTGCGTTAATACTCTGATATCTTTGTAAAGTGGATTAATTGCCATAGAACCACCCTCCTATTGTCATTCTTTTTTTGTCGCTTAATACTTCTTCTACTGCGTGCAGTGAACGTGCAGATACTTTGAAGCAGACAAACGTATTGAACTGAGGCACAATGGCGACTGCATGTTTTTGTGGTCTTTTTACATCGTACATCATAAATCTGCCGCCGTCTTTTTTGGTGAATGCTTTGGATAAATTAATGACGTATGCTATTCTTCTTTTTTCAACTTTGTCGTCGTGAAACAACAAATAGTCTCCTTGTTTGAATATGTGTCCGTGCATGTCACTAATGCTGCCGAGTTTTTCTCCTGTTATTTGTTGCATGAACTGTTTGAATTCATTTGATGAAAAGAATTTGTAAAATTCTTGAATTGCATGGTTGTTGCTTGCTGCCAAATCTTTTGTATTCTCAAACGAAAAAAGGTCTTTGTCAATGTGTTCAAATGGTTCTGCAAGAAGTGCTGCGCGCAGTGTTTCTAATTTTGTTTGGTTGAAGAAATCTTTTAGTATCAGGTGCGGGTATGGTTTTGCTGCTTTAAACTTTTTTTTCGAAGTGGTCTGTTTGTTGAAATATTGTAGTGAAATCCATTCTGTGAGCATATTTCGATAAAATTAAGGAAATATTTAAATATGTCCGTGATTACTCAACAATCCACTCAAGTGTTCCTTTTTCTGTTCTTTTTAAATTTTCTTTGACTGTCTCGTTGCATACTTTGCGTTCGATGCTGGCGTGATATGAAATGCCTTGTTCTTCAAGAACGCTTGCAAGTGTTTTGATGACTCGCTGAAATTTTCCGTGCAGCTCTCTTGAATAGTCATCGTAGAACATTATGCCGTTAAAGATTGAAACTCCGAAGTCGTCAATATGCGCGTAGTCGATGTATTTGAGTAAATACGCGTCTATCTCGCTTCGTTCATCTCCGTTGATTGTTCTCACCCAGTGTATGAAATCATCATCGCGAATGTATCTGTTCTCTTCAAGCTCCTGATGTCCTAATGCAAAAACATCGTCTATGCTGTCTTCTGGGAGTTTTTTGTTCCAGCCGTTGTTGTAATGGTGGTTGACAAATGCGTGGCGTCGTTTTGTGTCAAAATGAGATTCATTCTCATCAGGCTCTTCTTGCAGCATGGATATTCGTTCGTCATCATCAAATGCTGTTTCTCGCTGGTGTATTTCTTTCGGTAATGCGTTATACGCTGTTATTAAAGAATAAAGAATGTCAACCACCCGGTACTTGTAGCCTTGTTCGTGTTCTCCTTGTTTTTTTTCTATGGCAACATATCCTTTTAGTTTGTTCATTTTTTGTTTGTTGAAAATGCCACCTCATTGGCCATGGTTGTGGATGGTGAAACTTTTGTGTCAGCGGTATTTTCAACTTCAAAAAACCCAACGCCCTCTTGGATACGCTTGCTGTTGGGTTTTTTGTTTCTGCCTCGTTTTTCTACTTTGTTAAGCTGTTCGAGTACTTTTTCTGCTTCTGGGTTTGTTTGTTTGTATGCATTAATTATTGTTGGAAAGCATGATTCAGATATTTCGTGGTGTTTTGATTCAAGCGCCTGCCGCAACAAATGCAGGTCTACTGCTTTGTCTTCTATTTTTGGCGAGACAAAGCTAAGTCCGAAATCAATAAGTGTTATCTTGTCACTAAATATCATGTTTGATGTTGTTAAGTCATTGTGAATTATGTTGTTTGCGTGTAGTTTTCCAACGAGGGAGCCGATTTCCCAACTTAGTTTTTCTGGTTGTTTGTTGAGAATGTCTTTAACAATTTGGCCGTTGATGTGTTGCATGGTTATTTGCATTTTTTTGTCATCAACACTGAGCAGTTTTGGTGCAGGAATGTTCAGCGTATTTAGTTTTTCAAGTATTTTTGCTTCCCGCCTGGTTCGGCTTTGTCTTAGTTTTTGGTCTAATTCTTGTAAGCGGTAGCTTTTTGGAATGCGTTCTTTTAGCACTGTTTCGTTTATTCTTGTCAGAATTGCTTCTGCGCCTTGCCCGATTACTTGCATTGTGCCTTAGTAATGTTTCCTGC
>JACQMU010000041.1 GCA_016203425.1 Candidatus Woesearchaeota archaeon | reverse complement strand
TGTTTTTGTTTCATTTTTTCTTTATTCTTCTTTGGATTTTTTCTATTGCTCTTTTAGGATATGGAATACTCGGTTCGATTTTCAATGCAGCACTGTAGGTTTTTACCGCGTCAGAATATTTTTCAAGTTTGTAATAAAGGTCTCCAAGTGCGCAATAAATGAAACCTTGCTTTTTTACGGTGAGCGCTTCTTTAAGTTTGTGTTCTGCTTCTTTATATCGATGGTCTTTTATTAACTGTTTTCCTTCATTAAATAATGAAGACGCCTCGTCACCGTCACTTAATTCAATTTTTAGATTTTCTTTTTTCAGTGATGGGGTAGATTTTTGTGCGTTCTGAACAACGATTTGCAAATACGTCGCCCACTTGTGCGGAGCGTCAACAATAAAAATCTGTACTTTTTGTCTTTGGCTTGAAGCCACTTCGATTGCATCTTCATATTCTTCTATGGACGTTATTTTATCGAGACGATACTCCATGTTCTTGAAGCTTCCATTAAAAATAAGTCTTTGGTTTGTTAGTAACAGTTGCCCATTATCAATTGTTCTTAATTCACCATGCGATTCACTGGTCCCTTTACTGCCGCCGACATATACACCTTTCATTACCCTAAACCCCACATGACCGCCGCGGTACATTCGAACAGCTCTTTCTTCCCTTAATTCAGCTCCTGAATAGTAATGTGTTGTTTCATTTGGTTTTAGGATAGTTCTAAGTCCGATTACGGTTGTGTTAGGCAGAGTGTTTGTTCGGTTGCAAATATCTATGTCAGACTCGCCTCGTTCCCACTCACTTATTTTGAGAATATAATCTTCATACTCACTTTCTTCTTTGCTTTGTGAGAGGTCAATACTATATGTTGGTTCCCCTTCTACTTCGCCTTCGTCTTTAAATAACGCGTTACATTTGTCACATCGTATTTCATCAGGTCTTAAACCCAAAAAAGCCAGAAATCCTATGCCCTTCAACTTTTGAACATGCCCTTTTCTACAAACAGGGCATTTCTTGAAGACTGTTTCAACAATTTCGTATTTTTCTTTATCCATTTCTGTCATCTTAAATAACTCGCAACATAACGTTTGACGTTTATAAACATTTGGTAACTCATTCGGTAATACTTCGTTATAATAAACGTATTTTTAATGGTATTTGATGATTGACAGAAGAATTTTGTCTTATGTCTGGCGTGCAAAAAACAGGCGTAAAGTGTTGGAATTACTTTCAAAGCGAGATATGGTTTCAGCTGAAATAGAAAAAGCCACCGAGATGTACAAGGCACATATTTCAAGAACGCTTAAAGAACTCAAAAGCAAAAATCTTATTGTTTGTGTTAATCCTGAAGACCGAACGTACAAGTTTTACAAAGCAACAATATCAGGAAAAAAAGTTTTGGAAGAAATTGAGAGAAGAAGACTATTACGAAAGTAATTTCAATTGGTCTGAAATACAAACGTTTCACTCATTCTCCTTGCTCTGAAATGCTGCTTGGATTTCTTCTATCGTGAGTTTTCGCGGCTGCAAGTTAACATTAACATTGTCAGCAACCTTCTGCTTCATAGAGTATGATTCAAATACCACACTGAAATCTTTGACAACGCTTGCCAAAGCCCGCGTAGCATTGATTTTTTCCTGCACACTGCTTTCTGGGTTGGCGAGTATTTTCATCAGTTCCTTTTCGCACTTTTTGTAAGTGTTTTGTAAACCCCATTTGATGTGTGTTATGTCGTCTGGTGGGGTTTGTTGTATTATGCGGTTTACATCTTTGTGAAGTGTTTGTCGGCTGCAGTTGTACTTTTGTGCGAGAGCTGTTATTGGCACGTTGTGAATGCCGAGTTCTTGCATTATTCGGAGGATTTCAGCTCTTCTTTCAGTTGTTTTTCCAGCAGGCATTTTTTTGTTGTTGTTCTTGTTTTTTGATTGGGTTATGTTTTTGCCACAGGCTTGCCAATCGTCTCATGCTTTAATGCTGGCAGAGTGTAGCTGGATGAGTTTGAGTTTTATGGTACACCGTCGCACCATTTGAGCAAGGGCTTGAGCATTAAAAGGCAGGTATTACAGATAGGTTTGTTGTCCCAAGCAAAATGGCATGGCGCATGAAGACATGGTTTGTTATCAAGTAACCAGATGCATGGTTCAGAACCAGCATAAGCCGTGAATGTCATTCCAATACCCCCAATTTGCCTGCGCTTTTGCGAAAAATATCGCCAATTTCGAGTGCGTGCTTTACTGTGGTTTCACCGCATTTGTCAATGACTGCTTGTTCGTCTGCACCTTGTCCAGTGTCCAGTGCTTTAACAATTTCCAGAATCTTAAAGGGTTGGACATTGTGTTTTTGAGGGGATTGTCCACCGTGTCCACCCTGAACTTCTGTGTCTTCAGGATGGACAGGATAGACATTCTCCAGCTCTGCTAATTTTGAGTAATAGTATGTAATACCCAAACAACTCTGTGCTTTCTTTTCAGGCTTCTTCAACAGCCACACTCGCGTCTCATGTTGTCCAACCTGATCCCGCGACACCCAACCATCATTAACCAACCGCGACAACAATCTCTGCGCAGTCTTATCACCCTTGCCGAATGTTTCCAAAACAAATAAAGTAACATCATCAACACCAACCGTGCTGGCGTCTTTAGATAACGCGTTTTTTGTTTCAAGCCAGTTAAGTATGGCAGCACTTCTGTCATCAAATCCGAGAACTGCGTACAATGAGTATGACGGGAAAAAATCCTCAATGTAATTTAAACGCATCAATAAAAACTCGCTCAAGTCAACAAATGCTGCAATGATATCATTCTTCGTCACAGCATTTCTACCATGCACTAACGCCTGTATTGCACTGAACTTTAACAAATCATCCATGAGTGCGTGAGCTAAATGTTCAATGAACGCGCTACCCGATGGTGAATGACATCGACCTTGTGACAACAAGGCAGCATGACACTCTGAAAAGAGATCCTTAACATCAGATTCTACTGAAACACCATTTTCACCAGTTTTTTTAACTCCTTTTAGGAATTCAACAAAGCCATCAACACTACCAGAAAAATCGCCGAGCCTTGCCGAGAATTGGTCATCCCGCTCAGCACTAAAAACAGTGTACCCCGTCCACGGTCTCCGCATGAAACCTTGACGGATCAACTCCGTGTCATCGTGCTTGAACGGTTGTGTTAAAAACAAACCGCAAAAATATGCTGGATACGTCAATGCCTCTTCTTTCGTTTGGTCAACTGAACGTTTCATGACTACACTATCAGGGTATGGATTCATGCCGTCACAAAGTATTGCACGTGATTCCTTTGCTTTATCATCATCGCCATGCAATAATGTGCTGCACTCGTCAAAAACAAGTTCGTCGTTTGACATGAATCCTTTATTTTCAATGCGTTCTTTGTTTTTGCCAGTCCCCCGATACAACATTTTGCCCACGAGTTGTTCTGGGTGGGTTGTCGATGGTTTTTCGATAGAGAATTTCAAAGTTTTTGCCAAGGCACGCATAAAGCTAACAAAATTTTTCTTTCCAAAACCACTTGGAACGACGAGAAGAACGTGCACGCGACAATCACTTTTTATTTTTTTAAACTGTACTTGAACTTTATTCAAAACTGTGCTTGCGACATGATACCAAAAAAGTTTCAATAATCCTCTGTAGTCGGCACCTTGTAGCTCGAGCAATGTCAGAAAGTCATCAAACAGTGGAAGATTAGCTGCGCGGGGGGTTGGATTTATTTTACGCCATCCTTCTGGTGAATGTCCTCCCTGACCAACCTGTTGTTTTCCTGATTTGTTTTTAATCTCCAACTCGCAGGCATGCCAGTCTATTGGTTTTCGTAATTCTTGAATAATCGCTTCAGGAATTTCGTTTTCATCAAATTCTTTGTTGCAGACATTGCACCGCCAACACCAGTCACCTGTTCGTTCAGTGCTGAACGTATAGCAGTGAGGGCATGAGTAAGATGCAAATTCAGATTTCATCTTTCATCACTCCGAGCGCTTTCTCCCTCAGAAATTGCGAAATGGGGGTGGCACCCTTCAGAACTTTAATTTTTTCAAATTCTGTTGGCGAGACTTTCACACACAAAGGTATGCCACGTCCACGTTTCTCTTTTTTACTTTGAAATGG
This sequence comes from Candidatus Woesearchaeota archaeon, assembly GCA_016203425.1. Classification (GTDB taxonomy): domain Archaea; phylum Nanobdellota; class Nanobdellia; order Woesearchaeales; family ARS49; genus JACQMU01. The sequence continues at coordinate 1,603 of JACQMU010000041.1, read as the reverse complement.
CGTCGAGAATTCATTAGGAATACCGCCATTTTTAAACTCATTTTCTTCTCTTGTTTTTGTCATTTGGTTTTTTCCTCCGAGCCGACGGCAATCGGCTTTGTTTTTTCTTTATTTTTGTTCGAGCAAACGCTCTACGACGCTGCCAAGCGGCTCGCGCCCGACGCGTTTTTGTTTAAGTTTCTCGTATGTTTCACTTCTTAACCAGACTTGTGTCATACACTCACAACTTCTCGATAAATTATTAAACTCAAAGAAAATTGTTAGTCGCAATGATTGGTTCACCAATAATTTCAACTGTGCGATTAGAAGGCAACAGCATTGTGATAGGTGTACCAAAAAAATTCATAGAAAGTTCGTTATCAGGAAACATAGCAGACTTTCGATTTAGAGTGGGTAGTGGACTTGGTATTGCCCATAACCAACTGGTATACGAGCCAAACAGTAATGGAGAATTAAATTTCACTCAGAAAGATAACAGAACAGTAGTTATTCCAGTCCCACACCCTTGGCCTAACTGGTCTAAAATTCAAGCAGGCCAACAAGTTGTGTGGGAAACATCAGGTACTGTTGTTCAGCAAGGCGATTCGAAATCACCTGCGCTGATTGCTAAATTTCTTCGTTAGAGAGATAAGTTTAATATATCCCTCGACGCTAACGCTTGTTACTTTCGGCTTTTTGCTTGCCCTCCGCATAGAACTTCTCATCAATTAAACTATTGGTAAATTTCCGCAGTCTTTAAATAGTATTACGTATTATTACGTAATATGGAGATTGTCAGCAAAATAAGTCGCGGAACTTTGATGGATCAGATTTATTTGCCTAAGAAAAGAGCAGGTTTTATTGTTGGCAGTTATGTCAGAGTAGAACCATTGCAAACAACAGTTGTTCAAGAAAAATTATTTTTTTACAATGTTGAACACCTTGAACCGTTAAAAGTTAGTGCGATAAAAGAGATATTTGCTATTGCAGATAAAACAATCAACATATATGATAATATCATAATCACTGGCTCTTTTCTTGATAATGGCTTTACATTCAACGATATTGATATTTTAGTAGTTAGTCAATCAGAAAGAGACACAGAAGCGTTCAAAAAAAGTGTTAAAAACTCAACAGGATTAATACCACACATTATTGTTCTTGACAACAAAACCCTTGTTGAAGGTTTGTCAACAGACCCCCTGTACCAAACAATGCTAAGCAAATGTATTGCAAAAAAAAGATTCATTTACAAAATACAGCACAGAATTAATTACAAATTGCTTGACTTGCACCTGCTAAAAAGTGAAATTCTGCCTGGTAATTTTAACGTATTGAATGGAACAGAAAAATATTATTTGACGAGAAATATGGTCGCAATTTATTTATTCTTAAAAGAAAAAAAAACAAGCAAAGAACAAATAGACACAGAAATAAAACAACTTTTTAATTTAAAAAACATTGAGGAGATAAAACAAAATATGCTTGACAAGAATAACTTTATTAAAAAATACAAAGAAATTTATAACGATTGTTTTAACCAAATCCTAAAAGGAATTCAAAATGCCTCAAAACAGAAACAAACTGGTTGATTTATTTGTTGCAAATCTCGCAAATGCTGTTG
>JACQMU010000025.1 GCA_016203425.1 Candidatus Woesearchaeota archaeon | reverse complement strand
TCTTAAACCGTACTAATGATTTTACTTCAAATAACTTAGTGAGTAGCTCTTGGACGTATTTTGCATAATCCGTTTCTCTAGAGTCCAGTGTTACTTTCAATCGACTTTGGATTTTAATTCCTTGGCGACTTTTACATTCGTAACGACTCAAAGAACCATCGCCTAGAAGTATGCCTGCAAATTCTGCAAATAATTCTGGTTGCTCTAACGCTCTTTTAAGCATTCGCATAATTATATTTTAAGGCTTTTTATACCTTCCGTGCATACTTATTCAGTGAAAAAAAAAGAAATAGCGAGGAGTGGATTTGAACCACTGACCTGTGGGTCTCTCAATCTGGAGTTTATGAGCCTTTCGTGGCATTCTCGAAAAAGAATACCTCACCGAGCACTCCAGGCTGCTCTACCTCGCTATTGATTACAGTGTGAAACAGACGATGCTATATAAACGTTGCTTTCAGTTGACTTTTACGTTTCATAGTGCAAAAGGCAACTTTACTAAAGCTTTTGCCCCTACATTGTTATGTAAAACGCAAAAGTTTAGTTTCAGATCACTAAATCACTAATATCCTTAATGTGCATGTAAATCCTGACGAGATATTCATTGTGGCGCAAGCGTTCTTTGTCGCGTTTTTCAGAATCCCAAAATGTTTGTGCGACAACAACATTTTTTTCCACGTACGACTTAAATGCTTCAGAATATTTATCTGCCAAAAAGTTAATGTCTTCGCGCTTGTATTTTTGTCCTTCTAATACTGCGTGCGCAAGACCCTTAATTTCATCACCAATTAATTCAATCTGCTTAATCAACAAACGCAAATCAAGAATATCAATAAGAGAATATTCCTTCGTCAACAACCTGCCTGTCAAAAATGAACGCAAATGCATGATGATGTTAAGATAGATTTTTCCAACAGTCATGTCACGCTGCAAAATACTATCAATCTCTTCTTTTGTTTTCGCAGCGCTTAAATCAAGAAGCATTGTGTGCGTCAGAAAAAACATGCGCTGAATAAGCATCTTCAAAGGGGCATCTTCTGTATGAAAATGCTGAATCGTAATTTTTGTTGCGGTTTCTTCAACAATTTCAACATTCATCAAATAATTTGTGTAATTGAACACCTGCTGGCGTTCAGCCTTTGAGAAACTATCTTTCTTTTCAACAACAATTATTTCTGTGCCAAAAAGATATTCGGCAATCAATTCACGATGAAGATATTTTCCAAACACCAATGTTCTGGTTTTTCGCAAAGTTCTAACTGCTTTCACGGGGCTTAAACACAATTGGTTGTTCTGTCCAGTTTCAAGCACAAGCTCAGAACCCTTCTTCAACTGCAGTGTTTTTACCCATTCTTGAGGGAGTGAAATGAACAAGGAGCCGCCAAGCTCCTGCAAACGCCGCTTTTCAACTGCAAATTCTTCCATTAGAAAGTTTAAACTTGTTTAAATATTTAAAGGTTATGTTTAAACTTAGCTTAACTTTTAATAGTGATATGCAACAAGAAGAATCATTAAACGACATAATCGCTGAAAGCATCATCCCTGCAGTTGCAGAAATTAAAGTGGTGTTCGACGACAAGGCGTACCTTGAAGATGCCTGTAACAGCATTCTCGGCACACACATAACAGGTTATAATATTACAGAACAAAAAGCTACGTACATTTGGGATGGCAAAAAATGCGAAGCAACAAACTACACTGCAACTACAGTCGTTGCACCTGAACAATTAAGAACAGTTGTTGCACATCTCTATAAATCAATAGCCAAACGTTGGAAAACACCACTAATACAAGTCATACCCTGCATTGTCAACCAGTCGTTTTATGCTTATCTTTATTCCCTAATCAAACACGCGGAATAACAGTTCTAATTTCTTTAGCCAATGTTTCAGGAACTTTTTCAAACAGTTCAAGAACAAATTTTGCCTGCGCTTTTCTTACTTTGCTTTCTGATACGTAAAGACATTTGGTCAGTACTTCTGCAAGCTCGTGTATTGCACAGTCTCCAACATCCCAATTATTTTCCAGTGCAGGCCCACTCTTCAATTCATATGATGTTCTCACTTTAAACAAACAAATGTCTGATAAATATTTCTCATCAACAAGCTTTTCTTTTTTAAACAACCACCCAGTACTTTCTTCAATAATCCTTCGCGAGCGTTCTTCCTTGCCGACATCAAAATAAATAAAGCCTCTTTCAGTTCTGCCTATAGTATCTGTGACGCCCACAATATGATGATTTTGCTGTGGTGTAATCTTTAGGCCAAACTGGGTGAAATTATCAGAAACACACCAGCCATTATGAGAATAAAAGTAGACAAAAGGCGCAGAAGCAACGTAAGGAATTTTGTTTCCTCGCAAAAAACCAAACAAAGGATACAATGCAACAAAACGATTTTCAGCATCAGAAATCAAGCGAGTAATTTCTTTGCATTCGCTATCAAAATTTACTGGTGAAAGTTTTTCTTTGTAAGGGACAATTGGCTGGGATGCTGTTGTCAATATTTGTTCTATAGGGGGTGACATTTTTCCTCCAAACAACAAGAGTGGTTTTAAACTTTATGATTAAAAACGCCACAGCTCGGATTTACTCACAAAAGGCCAAAAAGCGCCGCAGCCCGGATTTGAACCGGGGAATCCTTGCGGAAAGTGGATTAGCAATCCACCGCAGTACCAGGTTGTGCCACTGCGGCATAAAAGCCTTTTGTGAGTTGCTCGGAAATTCTTGGTATATAATAAACTTTTGCGAATTTCCAACAAAACCGGGAAACCCTTGCGGGAAGTGGATCATTACATACTGATATAGCAATCCACCGCAATACCAGGTTATGCGACTGCGGCAAACTTCAGGAAATAAGCATACGCTGTTTTTAAAACCTTTTGTACTAAGAGACCATTTATCCATAACACTTTTAAATGAATACTCTCGCAATGAGATTATGAAAGTCTTAATCTACGGCAATGGTTGGCTTGGCAAGAAGTTTGCAGCACATTTTCAGGCAGAAATCTCTCCGCATAGAATAAAAGACTTAGCATCGCTTGAGCAGGATTTACAAAAATACAAACCTGATGTTGTGATAAATTGTGTTGCAAAAACAGGCGCTCCGAACATAGACTGGTGCGAGGACCATAAAGAAGAAACACTCTTTGCAAACGTCAATGTGCCAATACTTCTTGCAGAAGCCTGCAAACGAAACAATATTTTTTTTGTTCATCTCAGCTCAGGATGTATATACCAAGGAGATAACAACGGCAAAGGATTTTCAGAAGAGGACACGCCAAACTTTTTCGGTAGTTTTTACAGCAAAACAAAAATAATGGCAGAAGTAGGGCTCAAAAATTATCAGGCGCTTATTTTGCGGCTTAGGATGCCTATCGATAGCGTTCCTGGCGAACGAAACTTTATCGATAAAATAGTGCGCTATTCAAAAGTAATTAATGTTCCAAATTCAATGACGTGCATTGATGATTTGCTTTTTGCAGCGCCTAAACTTATTGAGAGAAGAGCAACTGGCACTTACCATATTACTAATCCTGGGGCAATCACACACGAAGAAATCCTGCAATTGTACAAAGAAATTGTCAACCCAAAACACACGTATGAACTAATAACGCTTGAACAACTGCACTTAATGACTAAAGCACATCGCTCCAACTGTATTTTGAACACAGAAAAATTACAAAAAGAAGGAATAGAATTAAGGCCAATAAAACAAGCTGTCAGAAACTCTTTAGAAGTTTACAAACAACATTTGCTATAACGACAATTAAGTCCCTTCTTGCCAAATTCTGCTGAATTTGATACAGCATCTACAGCTCAGATCTCTCACTGCGTTCGAGACCTGAGATAGAAATCGAAAGTCACGTTGCTCCTCGGCACACTCTTTTTATTATGTTAAGTCCCTTCCTGCCAACTGCTTAAATATTTCTTTTGTGCAGCAGTAAGAACATCAATTTTCACGCCAAGTGCTTCCAATTGCAGACTTGCAATTAAGTCATCAATTTCTTCTGGCAATACAATAACTTTTGGTGGCAATTTGCCTTTGTTTTTCACCAAATATTCAACAGCCAAAGCCTGACCACAGAATGATGTTGCCATAACCTCAGATGGGTGGCCTTCAGCAGCTGCAAGATTAACAAGCCTGCCTTCGCCACAAATATAAATTTTTTTGCCATTTGAAAGTGTGAATTCTTCAAGTGATGGGCGAACTTGGCGTACTTTTGCAACTTTTTTTAATTCGTCAACTTCAATTTCAACATTAAAATGGCCTGAATTGGCGAGTATTGCACCATTCTTCATGTTCTTGATTAAGTCAACTGTAATAACTTGTTTGTTGCCGGTTACTGTGACAAAAATGTCGCCTTCTTTCACAGCTTCGCTCATTGGCATAACCCTGAACCCATCTAATTTTGCCTGCAATGCGCGGAAATTATCAACTTCTGTCACAATGACATTTGCACCCAATGCTTTTGAGCGTAAGCTAACGCCTTTGCCGCAACTGCCGTAGCCGGCCACGACAACATTTTTGCCTGCAAATAACGTGTTGGTTGAGCGTAAAATACCGTCTATAGTGGATTGTCCTGTCCCGTAGAAATTGTCTAACAAATGTTTTGTCTTGTTATCATTAACTGCAACAATAGGATACTTTAATGCATTATCTTTTTCCATTGCTTTCAGGCGAATAATGCCTGTTGTTGTTTCTTCACAACCACCAATTAATTCTTTCAACAACGTAGGGTGTTTTTGGTGCACTTCAGATACTAAATCACAGCCGTCATCAATAGTGATGTGTGGCTTGAAGTTTATGACATTTGTTATGTAGCGATAATAATCTTCTTTTGATTCTCCTTTGTATGCCCAGACTTTCACGCCTTGTTTTGCTAATGCTGCTGTAACATCATCTTGTGTTGACAAAGGATTGCAGCCGGTAATCGCAACATCTGCACCGCCGGCAATTAATGTTTTGACCAAGACTGCAGTTTCTTTTGTGACGTGTAAAGCCATGCCGACTCTGATTCCTTGTAATGGTTTTTCTTTTGTGAAACGATCCTTTATCTTCAACAGTGCAGGCATATTTGACTCTGCGAGCTCTATATTATTATTACCCTGCTCTGCAAGTGACAAATCTTTGGCTTCGAAATTAGTTCCTTTTTCCATAGAACGAGTGCGAATAATAAATGATTTATAAGTGTTGCGTAAAAAGCTTTATTAACTCTTTATTCGTCAATCAATCTTATGCAAAAAGGGGTATTTGTAATATTGTTTGTTCTGCTTTCGCTTTCTGTATTTGCAAGCCTCACGCCTGACAATGTTTACTTAAGCAGTGCTCTTAAACTGCAAACAAATATCTCATCAAATTTTGCAATAACATCATCTGATAACCGGATGGATGTTGATTATGTCAAGGCCACAATGAGTTTTTTCCCGAGGGAAAACCACCGGCAAACTGTTGATAGGATGGCCATCACGCCGCCGGCAACAGTGTTGCCTAACAGCATTGAATTTTTGTGGGACAGGCCAACACAACAAAAAATAGAGTACAAAATAGACAGCATGA
>JACQMU010000009.1 GCA_016203425.1 Candidatus Woesearchaeota archaeon | reverse complement strand
TTTTTAAAGAGTGTGTACTTCCAGTCTTGTGCTACAATAATTGTTACTTGTTTTAGTTTTTGTAGTTTTGCCAGTCCCATCACTGCATTGATGTCTTCTATGGTGTTTGCTATCATTGTTTCTTCTGTTTCAACGATTGGGTTGATTTTTGCTTCTTCGTGTGTTGGCCATGTTTCTTGGGTTATGAGTCCTTGTTTTTCTAATTTCATCCAGATTTCTTCGCACAGGTGTGGTGTGAATGGTGTCAATATTTTTGTTTGTGTTTCAATAATTTGGTTGAGTAGTTTTGTGTTTACACTGCCTGCTCTTCGTTTTAAGTACCATTTTAAGTGTCGTTGTAGGTCAAAAAATCCAGTCATGATTGCTGTTCTGAACATTGTTTCATTCATTGCTGTTGTTGTTTTCTTGATGACTGTGTTTAATTGTGATTCCATCCATTTATCAATGGCTTTTTCTGGTGTGCCTTCTTTGTTGTATTGTTCGCATGCAAACATGTACCATTGTTCGAGTTTGTTTTTTATCGTAATTGCAAAGTCTTCGTCCCAGTCTACGTCTGCCAGTTCTTCTCCCCCAGATAGTATTGTAATTCTGGTTATGTCTGGTGTGAAGTTTTTTACTAGTGTTCTTAAATTTTTTACATTGCCTTTTGATTTTGACATTTTTGTTTTGCCGATGGTGACATAACCGTTTACTCCTATGCCTTTTGGCCAGTGTTGTTCTGCAAAGATTGCCGTGTGGTTGAACAGGTAGAATGCTAAATGGTTTTGTACTAAGTCTTTTCCCGAGTTTCTGAAATCAACCGGGTACCAGTACAAGAATTCTGCGCGCATTTGTTCAACTAATTCTTTTTCTATTCTTATTTCTTTGATGTTTTCTTTTCCTAAAAATATGTAGTCAAATAGTTTGTCGTTTATTTTGTTAACAGGAATCTTATTAATCAGGTGTGCGATGGTATAATATGCTGGATACAATGTGCTGTCTGATAGGCTTTCTATGACCCATTTTTCATCCCATGGCAGTTTTGTTCCTAATCCTAATTCTCGTGTGCATGCCCAGTCTTTTAGCCAGTCTATGACGTGTTCGAATTGTGGGCGTATTTTTTCCGGATATAATTTTAATTCTTCAAGTGCTTTCATGGTTTTTTGTTTCCATGCTTGGCTGCCGTATGCTAAGAACCATTGATTGTCTACTATTTTTACGTGGCATTTTGTTAGGCATCTGCAAATTACTGTGCCTGCTAAATCATACAGTTGTGCTGCTTTTTTTTCAGCAACAAAATCCTTGATAATGTTGTTTTTTGCTTCTTGTACTGTTTTTCCTTGGTATTTTCCTGTGTTCGCCTTCAAAATTCCCGTATGAAATTCTTTTTTGTAGATTTCTTTTGTTGCTTCTTCGAGTTTTTGGTCTGTTTGGGAAGAAATGTTCATCTTCTTGCAAATTTCAATCGCTGGATGTTCGTTGTATCCTTCAACTTTAATTAAAGATATTGCTTTGATGTTTTTTGCTTTTTCGTCTGTTTTTTGTAAGTCGCTCAGTGCCATTGCGTCGTATGGTGCGTGTGATGGTACTGACATTACTATTCCTGTTCCGTGGTCTGGAGTTACAAATGTTGCAGGTAAAATAATGATTTCTGTTCCTGTTGCTGGATTTTTGCATGTTTTGTGGACGAATTCTTTTCCCAAAACATTTTTTATTTTTTTTACTTTGTGTTTTTGGTCAGAAAGTTTTTGTAGTGTTGGCTCAGAGACAAGCCATTTTTGTCCATCGACTTCTGCTTCAGCATAATTTATTTGTGGGTTTATCCACATGTTTGTTGCGCCGTAGATTGTTTCTGGCCTGAATGTTGCTGCTGGTAAAATTATGTCATTGCATTTGAACAACAACAACGTCATTTCTTCTGGTGTTTCTCCTTCTCCTTCTGCGCGTGCGTGGTCTCCTACTGGTATGTTTTCTTTTGGGCACCAGACGACAGGGTGTTCTCCTTGTACAACATAATTTCCTTCTTTGAGTTTGTTGAACTGCCATTGTATGAATTTGGAATATTTTGGATTGATGTCTGTTGTTACGAAATTTCTTCGCCAGTCTATTGATATTCCGAAATCTTTGTAGTCTTGTTCTGCTGCTTTGCCAAAGGTTTTTATCCAGTGTTCTGGTGTTTTGAATGCGCTTATTTCTTCGTCTTTGAATCCTGCGTCTTTGAGTATTTGTATTTGTTTTTGTTCTCCTTCTGCCACTCTTTTTGCTGCTGCTTCTATTGGGCTTCCTGTTGCGTGCCATCCTTGTGGAAAGAGTACATTGTATCCTTGCATTCTTTTGTAGCGCGCAAATGCTTCAACTCTCATGAGTGTGTAAGTGTGTCCGACATGAAGATATCCATTAAGATATGGATATGGGAATGTTGCAAAGAATTTCTTTTTGTTAGGGACAGGATTTGCTTCAAATATTTTTCTTTTTTCCCATTCTTTCTGCCAGTGTTTTGCAATGTTTTTCCAGTCGAGCATTTGGTAGCATATTAGAAAGTAATTTATAAATATTCTGCCCATTTTTTCTCGTCGAAACAAATATTTTCTTCCGGATTGACCGTAAACTTTCCGGTAAAACAGCATTTATCCGGAAAGCTTTCGGCTGAGCCGTAAAGTTTACGCCACTGCCGGAATATTTCCGGTTTTTCTTGCAGAACACATATTAAGAACAATAGAAAAATAAAAAATGTGCCGGCGTATGGCTAAGCAGGTAAGCCGGCTGCCTGACCAGCAGTACCCGAAAGGGTGTCTGGGTTCAAAAAGCTTTCGAATTTCAAGAATTCGAAAGTGCTCACGAAACGCATTGATGTGTATCAATCGGCGGTTCGTGACACTTACGGTTCTAAACCGTATGATTGGAACTCCCAGCGCCGGCGCGCTTTTTGTCAAGCAGTTATTTTTATTTATTTTAAAGCCGTACTCAATCAAACTTGTCTGAGTTGATTTTTTCAATTGCTCTTTCAGCTTCTTCTCTAATCCGGTTTTCGTATTTCTCAACTTTGGAGGTTATAACATTATACAACCTTCGCAGTGCATTATCTGCTTCAGAAGGTCCGGGGTTGTGATATTTCATTTGTTGTTCTAAACCAACTATCGTCCGTGGATTGTCGAAAAAAATAGCGTTTACTGGTGGTTTTATTGCTTTTAACTCGTGTCCTTTGAAATAATTGTATTTTTTTAATGGTTTTCTTATTGTTAATACGTTTCCTCTATATGTTCCATTTGCGTCAAGCCACCCAAAAACCCCTACTTCTTTGCCTTCCAGCTCTGCAATGTATTTTTGTGTCCTGAAAATATATGTGCGTAAACACATATCCTCTGAATAGCTGCAACGAGAATAACTACCGTTGGCGTTACGCAACCATTCTTCAGGGCGTTTAACCCCGATATCTTTAATTGGCAGAGCCAGCAATTCATTTATTATTTTTTCAAGCGCTTTTGTTTGTGCAATTGTTGCTTTGTGGATGTTGATTCCTTTATCTTTTTTATTTTTTTGGTTTTTATTCATTGAGGTAACACACTTTAGAAAGTATATTAACTTACACCACCACTTTAGTGGTTAATAACAATAGTTTTAAAAAGAAGCAGGACTTCACAAAGGTATGGATTTTTCACTCGTGGGGCTTAATCAGTATGAAGCAAAGGCGTATGGTGCACTGGTGCGCTTGGGTAAAAGTTCTGCAGCGATGATAAGTAAAGAATCTGGGGTTCCGTACAGTAGAATTTATGATGTTCTTGCGTTGCTTGAAAAGAAGGGTTTGGTGCACGTGGTGCCTGATAAAACTAAAAATTATGTACCATCAAGCCCTGAGAATCTTCATAAAATAATTGTTGAGCGTAAGCAGGAGCTTGAGAAATTGGAGAAGGAAGCGACCGCATTAAAGAAAGTCTATGAGACTGAAGCAGGTCAGCCAGTGCAGGTGGCTCAGGGTAAGCAGAATTTCTATCGTATTTTTAAGAGTCGTCCAGCGATGAGAGTTTTTGATTATTCTATCCGGTATGTTGCAGAGTTTTATCCTGAATGGGTGCGGCACATGAAAGAAAAGAAAAAAAGAGGTATTGATGTCAAGATGCTTGCGCGAGTGGATGCTGAAACTAAATCAAATATTAAGAAATGGTTAAAAATTCAGCCAGCAATTCGTGAAATGAAGAATGATGGTGTTGCGTTGTCGATTTGTGATACTGGCGTTGTTATCGGATTAATAACATCAAACACGTCACTTCTTATTCAGGACAAGGCGTTTATTAAAATGATGAAAGAGCTTTTCTTGGCAAAATACGAAAAAGCTCAGATAATTCGTTTGTGATTAGAATCCTTTTTGTTTCTTCAATCTATTGATGAGTTCTTTGCAAATCAATGGTTTTCCTTTTACCAAAACATATTTGTATGGCAGTTGCACGCTTTCTTTTTTTCCAGTCTTTATTTCTACTCCGTCTTGAAACTGTAATTTGCTTAATTTTCTCCCATTAAGTATTTCTTTTGCAACATACACCGCATTGTCTGTTGCCATTTGTTGTTTTCCTAAATTTCTTCTTTCGCTTTTTATTTTCAGTTCTTTTTTTGTTCTTTTGCGTGGCGGATAATCTCCTAATATTCCTCCAAACACAAAATATTGGAATTTTTTTGCATCATTTGGTTTTAATTCTTTGTCAGCATCAGGATCAAGCACACAGGTTTTCTCCAGTTTCATAGTCTTCACTGACTTTCTAAATAATCTTGCACACTTCTTTAATTTTGTATCAGAATTGTTTGTTATCCACAAATTTTTCTTGCCGACAATTGAAGAAATATGTTTGTACTCAATCACGCACCACGGATAAACTTTTTTTTCTAAGTGTTCGATGATGAAGGTCATCATTTCTTCTTCTTTTTCAGTTCTTCTCTGAGTATTTCGCAGTGTTGGTTTTCTGTCCAGCAGCATTCGAGAAATATCCATAAATAGAGTGCCAAAAATCCAAACAGGAAGAAGACAAATCCTTCCCATAATGTTTTTTGCACGACGACGTATGCTGATGCAAGAATGAGTGCTACAATTAGTAGGAGTTTGAGTGTTTGTACTTGGCTTGGCATAAAATAAAGTAAAAAGAAATCTGCTATTTAAACTTTCTTAAACTCTGCCGCGATATCAATGAGGTCTACGTGTCCCATAAATGTTGCTCTGCAGCAGTATCTTTCCAGCCCTAATTCGTCAAGGACTTTCTTTTTGTCTTCGCCTTTCTTTGCTCGTTCTTTGTATTCTTCCCACAAGTGTGCTATGGGTTTTCCACAGCTCCAGCATCGTATTGGTATTATCATTTTTGTTCCCTCATCTGTAGCTTGTTTGTCTTTTTGAGCGTGCTTTTCCGTGGCAGTTTGGTTTTCGTGGTTCTTTTCTTCGCACGTCTGCTACGAGTAATTGTCTGTCGTAGTCTGCAAATGCAGTTGTTAGTTTTTTGTCGTGGTTTGCGAGTGCTTTGCCTACTGCTAGTCTTATTGCTTCTGTTTGGCTTCGCACTCCCCCGCCGTTGACGTTTACTTGTATGTCTACTTTGTTTGCCGTGTCGCCTGCTATTATGAGTGGTTCTTGTATTTTTAGTTTGTGTAGTTCTGGTTGGTAGTTTTGGAGGAGTCTGCCGTTTATTCTTATGATGCCGTTTCCGTGGCTTAGTGCTGCTCGTGCGACTGCACTTTTGCGTTTTCCTGTGGTTAGTATGTATTTCATTATTTTCCTCCAAGTTTTGTGCAGAGCTGTTGTATTGTTATGAATTTTATTGCGTTTAGTCTTTTTTTGTCTGCTGGTTCGTATGCTGTTAATTTTTTGTCTTTGAATTCAACAGGCACTCCTCGGTAGCACATGATTTGTTTGTATGCTTGTGCTCCTCGTTGTCGTTTGTGTGGGAGCATTCCCCGTACTAAGCGTTTGACAAATCTGTCTGCGAGTTTTGGGATGAATGGGCCTCTGTTGTATTGTCCTGTTTCTTTTATTAAGTGGTGATAGCGTTCAAAGTTGTATTCTATGCTGCCACTCATGAGGGCTTTTTCTGCGTTGAATACATTTATTTTGTTGCCGAGTAGTGCTTGTTTTGCAGCGTAACTCATGAGTCTTCCAACGATTGCGTCTGTTGCGTCGAGGTTTATTTCGTTCATCCGATTATCCTCACGTCTTTTCCTTTTGGGTTTTGTTTTAGTAATTCTGTTATCATTATTGCTTTGCCTTTTGCTTCTTCTATTTTTTGTTTTGATGTTCCTGAGAATGCAAATGCTGCTATTGTTACTCCGTGTTCAAGCATTCCTGTCCCTAATACTTTTCCGGGGATTATGATTGTTTCTTGTGGTTTTGTAAACCGATTAATGCGTGATAAATTAACAACTCTTCTTTGTCGTGTTGGTTTTTCTAAATCATCTGCTATTCGTTTCCATAACTCAGCCTTCTGAGTACTTGATTCTTTTCTTAGCTGCTGTATTAGCAGTTTTAGTGCAGGGTTTGTTGGTCCAGTTCTTTTTGCCATTTGTAATTGTTGTTTTTTTCTCCCAAATTTTTCTTCAGGAAAAATTTGTCGGTGGGCTTTACGCCCGCCAGTCTTTGTATTTTTTTATTACAGATTTTTTTGTGAAAAAATCTGCGGAGGAAGGGATTTGAACCCTCGCACCCACTTAGGGACTAGGCCCTCAACCTAGCGCATTTGACCAGGCTCTGCCACCTCCGCA
>JACQMU010000029.1 GCA_016203425.1 Candidatus Woesearchaeota archaeon | reverse complement strand
TATCGAAGGCAGAATAGTTATTCCATCAAAAGTTATTAGAAGAAGCGAACTTTGTGTTGAAATTACGGTGCATGAAGGGCGCAAACATATTATTAAACGAATGTTTTTCAAGCTTGGTTTTTTTGTTGTTGATTTGGTGCGAGTTAAGATTGCTAATCTTGAGTTGGGTGATTTGCCTGTTGGTGCTTCTCGTGAATTGTCTTTTAATGAGCTAAATGCTTTGCGCAGGCATCTTAATTTGTTGTAACAGCTCACATGTCCTGCAGGTTAATGAAACTGTAGGTTGTCCGCAGTTAGCGCATGTTTGGATTTCTTTGTGTTGTTTCTTGCAGAAGTGTTGTTTGTTTTTCATGAAAAAATTCATAATGTTTTGTGTTGCGTTTGGATTGAGTTGTTTGCACTCATTCAAAAAATCTCTAACTGCTGAACGGAGTGATGTTACAGAGCATGGGCATCTTCCGTAATGAACAAAAAACTTACGTGCTTTGCTGTACTGTATTATTTCGTCTTCTGTTACAAAAAATAATGGTTTTATGCGTGGTACCATGTCTGTGTTTTTTAATTGTTGTAACGGGCTTATGCGTGCATTGAGTGTTGTTCTGTTTTTGAAAATGTTCATTAGTATTGACTGTGCTTCATCGTCAAGGTTGTGTCCTGTTGCCATTTTTGTTGCGCCTGTTTTTTTTGCTATAATGTTGAACATTCGTCGCCTCATTACTCCGCAGACTGTGCATGAATTAACATTTACTCCTTTGCTGTTGAGCGTGTCGCGTGCATGGCATATTGAGTGTCCGTATGTTTTTCTGAAGGAAAACACGTGTAATTTGACGCTTTCTTTTTCGCACAATTGTTTGACATTCGCAAGATTTTGTTCTGTATAACATCCTATGTGTACGTCAACTGTGAATGCTTCAATTTTATAGCCGAGTTTGTTAAGAATGTGCAGTAGTGTTGTGCTGTCTTTGCCTCCGCTGACTGCCACAATTACTTTGTCAGTTTGTGTTATGAGGTTATATTTTTCTATTGTTTCTTTAACGGTTTTTTCAACACTGTTAATTATGGAATCATCTGTTTTTTCCAGAATTTGTGTTGGCGAAAGTATGCATGTTTTCATTGGTTAATTATTAAGGGCAACCTTTATAAATACTGTGCATCTTTGAATTGCGTCATGGTTGAAGGTAAATTGCGTTCAAGGACTTTTCGCAGGATTAAAGTAAAAACTCCTGGTGCTCGCGTTACTGTTCATTATCGCAGGCGTAAGCCTAATTTTGCAGAGTGTGGAAATTGTGGTGTACGTTTGAAGGCTGTTCCGCGTGCTTTGCCTTTTGAGCTTAAGAATATGCCTAAGTCTGCTAAACGGCCTGAGCGTCCGTTTGGAGGCGTTTTGTGCTCTGCGTGCATGCGTGCAGAGATTGTTGCGAGGGTAAGAAATGATTGATGTTGGTCGTTTGTGCGTAAAAATTGCTGGTCGTGATGCTGGCAAAAAGTGTGTTGTTATTGAAGTTCTTGATAACAAGTTTGTTCTTATTGATGGTGAAACTCGTAGAAGAAAGTGCAACATCATTCATCTTGAGCCTTTGGATGAGACAATAAGTGTTGAAAAAGGTGTGTCTCACATTGCTGTTGTTGATGCATTCAAAAAGCTTGGAATTGAATTGGTGGAACAAAAATCCAAGAAAAAGACTGTGCGTCCAAGAACTTTGAGACGAAGTAAGCTTGCAGAAAAGCCTGCAGAACTGAAAGCAACGCTTGTGCCTAAACCTTCAACTAAAGATGTTACGAGTGTTGTGGCAAATGTAGAGAAATCTCCTGTTGCCAAGAAGCCTCGCAAAAAATCTGTTGAGAAAGCTGTTGAAGAGAAAAAATAATTTATTTTTTTTGTGCCTGTTGGAGCTTGTCAATATTTATTTCTGCTGCTGCGACTGGCATTTCTATTCCAAAACTTGACAGGACTTCTGGATGAATTTCTCCAAATATGCCGATGTTTTCATTGTTGACTAATATGTTAACTGCTCTGCCTGTGATGAAGCTGGGATGTTCTGTTTCTTTTATTTGGAAGTCGTGCATTCCTAACTGACTAAGTATTGTTGTGGCTGTTTGCCTGATTTCTGTGAAGTTTGCAGTGGCATGGCTTAGTGTGATTGCAATGAATTGTTGGTCAATTATCATGTTTCCGTTTCTTTTTGTTACTATTCCTTGCTCGAATATTTTTTGTGGATAGTCTACATGTTTGTTTTTGCTTAAAACTTCTAATAGTGTTGGAAGAATGCTTGTGCGTACTGCTGAATATGTTTGTGAAGTGAAATTTTCTATCTCAATCATTTGTTCTTTTGTGCGCATATTGTCTTGCATTGTTGTTTTGTTGGATAGTATTGGGCTAAATATTTCTTGATATCCTTGTCCAACAAGTAATTGTCTGCATGCATTGATGAATATTGTATTTTGTGTTGCTGCGCCTCGTGTGAATGTCGTGATTGTTGCTGATTCAATGTTGTTGTAGCCGTGCATTATTGCAATGTCTTCTATGATGTCAACTTGGTGCATTATGTCTTGTCTGTATGATGGCACTTCAACTGTTTGTTCTTTTATGTTGTAGCGTGCTTTTTCAAGTAGTTTTTTGATTTCTGTGTCTTTGAGTTCTATTCCAAGAAGTTTTTTTATGTCTTGTTTGTTTATTTTTGTGGTTATTGTTTTTGTTTGTGGTGTTTCAATCTTTCTGTTTCCTTCTGTTATTGTAACTGAGAATATTGTGTATCCTCTCATTGAAAGCACATGTGCAAATATTATTGCTGCGAGGTCTGTTGCTCGTTCGTCTGTTCCGGTTGTTTCAAAGAAAATGTGTGTGTCTCCTGGTTTTAGGTTGCCCATTGTGTCAGAATTTATTATTGGTGGAAAGCTTAGTATTTCGTTTTTTGTGTCGATAAGAATTGGATAATTTGTTGCTTTTTCTAATAGTTTTCCGTATTCTTTTCCTTTTTGGTGGCTTAAAATTATTTGTGATAGTGTTTGTTCTTCATGCCATCCTAATGGAACAAATTTTACAGATTCTGGCTTGACTGCTTTGTAGGTGACGGGAAATGTTATGTTTGTTGCAGGGTATATGCCGACTGCAATTTTTTCGCGTTTTTTTCCGTAGTTGTCGCAGATTTTTTCTTGTAGTTGTATTATTTGGTTGAGTAAATATTCTGTGATTGGTGGTCCTTGTGCGATGAATGCCGCTATGTGTGGCCTTACTGAATTAACGCTTTTGTCGACTATTATTCTTTTGTTGGATTTTTTTATGTTTAGTTTTGGCACTCCTTTCTCTTTGCCAATAACGCCGCGTAATAGTGTTGCGATGCCTTCTGCGCTCCATAGGTATGGCTGGTTTGTGTCGTTGAATTTTACTGAAACATTGTCGCCGTCTGTTTGTTCAAGTTCTGCTTTTGCATACTCCAGTAGTTCTTTGAATTGTTGTGTGCTTATTTTTTTTCCAAGTAGTGTGGTGAAGTCTTTGAATGAAAATGTTATTGTCGGCATTAGACATTCACCTTTGTGTTTCTTAAGCATTCTAAGTCGTGGCTGAATAGTTCTCTTATGTCTTTTAGCCCGAGTTTGAACATTGCTATTCTGTCTATGCCTATGCCCCACGCAATCACTGGTGTGTTTTTTCCTGTTAATGGTTGTACAACTTCTGGTCTTAGGATTCCTGCGCCGCCTAATTCTATCCATCCTAATTGTGGGTGTTTGGCAAAAAGTTCTGCGCTTGGTTCTGTGAATGGAAAATAGCCTGGCACAAGTTTTACTTTTTCAGTTCCTGCAAATTCTTTTGCAAACATGCGCAGTAATCCAAATAAGTGTTGTAGTGTTAGTCCTTCTTGGAGCACTATTCCTTCTATTTGGTTGAAGTCAGGTAGGTGTGTTGCGTCTATGACATCTTTTCTGAAACATCTTGTTATTCCAAAATACTTGCCTGGAATTTTTAGTTGTTGTGATGCCAGCATTCTTGATGAGCATGCTGTTCCTTGGGTTCTGAGAACGCAGTGTTTTGTTTTTTGTTCGTCGAAAGTGTACTGCCAGCCTTTGCTTCCCGCAATTCCTTTTTCGTGTGCTTCTTTTACTTTTCTGATTAGTTTTTGGTCTATGTTGTTGTATTTTGGTTCTTTGATAAAGTATGCATCATGTATTTCTCTTGCTGAGTGGAATTGTGGCATGTAGAGCGCGTCCATGTTCCAGAATTCTGTTTCGACAATTGGCCCGGTCATTTCTGTAAATCCGAGATTGATGAATTGTTGTCTGGCGTTGTCTAAAAATGTGCGGTAGTGGTGTAGTTTGCCTGTGTGGAGTTTTGGTGGCTCTAAAGTGATGTCGTATCGTCTGAATTTTTTGTTTTTCCATTCTTTTGTTTTGATAATGTCTGGTGTTAGTTTGTCTATGACGTTTGCTGTTTTTTGTTGTTGCAGCTGTTTTCCAAGTTCGAGGAGTGTTATGCTTGTGTTTTTGTGTTCTTCTAATATGATAATATCTTTTCTTTTTTTTAGTGTTTCAAGAATCTTTTTTTCT
>JACQMU010000026.1 GCA_016203425.1 Candidatus Woesearchaeota archaeon | reverse complement strand
TTTGATAACTGTATTTTTGCTGCAATTAGTCTTGACTTTGCCGTTCTACACAGCAAATGTTTATGGATTGTCAATTTCAAATGTCAGAGTGACAAAAGTGACATCAAATTCCGCGACAATAGAGTGGGACACTGATAATGCCTCAGACGGAAAAGTCAAGTACGGCAAAACAACTGCCATTGGCTTTACGCAAAGGCACGACAATTTTCTGAGCAGCCACTCCCTAACCTTGTCTGCGGGCATAGAAAGCGACACGTCATATCTTTTTGCAGTCGAGTCAATTGATGCGTCAGGGGCGACTGCGATTGACAACAACTCAAACAGCTTTTACGCATTTAAAACAGCTGATGTTGCTCCTCCGCCTCAAGTTACTGGCTTGAAAGCATCAGCAGCACAAAATGAGGTCTTGTTGTCATGGGACAATGTGAATGCAACTGATTTTGACCATTATGCCGTTTACAGGAACAGAAATAAAATAGCGACGACAACTACAAACAGCTTCAATGACTTGATTGCAGTTAATGCTGATATCTCTTACAAAGTTTCAGCTGTTGACAAGAGCGGCAATGAAGGACCGCTGTCAGACACTGTGATAGTGCAGGCACAACAGAGTGATTTGACGCCTCCTGTGATAAGCAATATAGATGATTTGCCGCTGTCAGACACAAGTGTAAAGATTGCATGGGCTACAAACAAAAACTCAACATCAGTTGTTTTTTACGGCATCAACAAAACAGACAATATAAAAGAGTCAAGAGAGTTTGTTACAAACCATTCAGTAATCCTAGATGGCCTGACAAAAAATCAAAGGTACATGTCCATAGTTAAATCATGCATATCATCAAGTGTATGCGCAAATTCAACCCACAGTTTTGAAGCGATAGGAAGGGACACAACAACACCCATTATCAACTTGTCGATTCCAAGGTATGTTAACAGGAAATTTATTGACATACAAGGCTCGACAAAACCGTTCACAATGGTTAACTTATTTGTGAACGACATGAGCATTCCCAAGAGAAGCTTAAGCTTTAAAGATACTGGAGCGTCTGGAAAAATATTTTTCAGCCAAGTCCAATTGGAGCAGGACAACATAATCAAAGCCGTTATGGTCGACAGATTTGGAAACCAAAACGAGAAGAGCTTTAACGTAAGTGTTGACACAGAACTGCCTGTTGTCAAATTAAATGAGATAGCAAACCTCACGCCAAAAACCAATTTAAGCGTCAGCGGCACTGTAAGCGAGCCTGTCACGATAAAGATTTTTATTGAGGGAAACTTAAATTTGTCAGCTAATGATTCAGAGATTTCTCCGGTAACAGATTTAAAAGCCGCAAAAATTGGGAAAAACTCGATTGAACTGCAGTGGAACGAGTCAAGAGACAAATTCTTCAGCCATTATGTTGTTTACAGGGATGATGTCGGCCCGATTGCAACTACAAAGCCAGCAAATTTCAATCTTTATATTGATGCGCTAGTGGACAGCGGAAAAAGCTACACATACCAAGTTTCCGCTGTGAATATTTTTAACAAGCAAAGTGCGAAATCAGAGCCAATTACTGTGGCAACATTGCCTAACGGCTCAATTCTGAATCTTACTCCTGCCAAAGTTGATATTTTTGAGGTTAAAGAGCCTAAAAAACCTGACTTAATAACAAACACAAGCGGCAGATTTGATATAGGCATTAAGCTGAATAAGGGGGATGGCACATACAGCATAAAATTAATTTTTGAGGACAAAGCCGGCAATAGCGTTGCATTCGAAAAGCTTGTTACTCTCGACACAGTGAAGCCGACAGTAAAGATAATCTCCCCTCCTTCAGGGGCTTTTATTTTTGAGAATGTTGCCAACCAAGTTGATGTTGTTGGCAAAACAAAGCCGAATGCTCGCGTGCATTTGTTTGTTGACAGAACGCCATTTAGTTTTTTTGACAAATCTCTTGAGGTAACTGGATTGCCAAATGAGCCTATTTTGCCAAGCGCAATAGCTAGTCGGTTCGAAAACATATCTGAAGCGCAACTTGACGCCAAATGCCGCTTTAACATCGCTTCAAAATCATTTTGCCCGACTGGCGCTGATTTTTCAACAACTGCAGACAGCGAAGGCAATTTCAGGTTTGAAGATGCTGACTTAACTGCAATATTCGGAGGGGCTGCCAGATTAACAGAGGTGAATGTGTCAGAGCTTAGAGACAAGCCCCTTAACCCAGAATCGTCAAGGAAAGTGGGTATTTTGGTGATAGCAACAGACAAATTTGGCCAAAGGGGAGCTGCGTCGCAAACAGTAAACATAGGAACTTGCTGGAGCGGCAACCAAACCTGGGACATAATTCCTTTAACAGAATTTCAGAGCCCTGCACTTTTAAGCACAGAAAGAATGGCAGAAGGAAAAGAAACAATTTACTTTTACTTCAATTACTCGTATCTGGGAACAGGCAAAGGCGCTAGGATATCCAATGTCTTCTTCTCAAAAGCCTGCAGCAACAGGGAGCTTTTAGACCCAAGGTATAACATAAGCTGCCAGATAATGCCTGCAGGTGCGAGAGCAACATCGCTTAACCCGCCTGACAATACAGTTACATATTCTGCTGTTCCATTGAATAGGTTTCCAGGCATGGACCAGTTTTTGGAAGATGATTGGAGAAGCTTCCTCAAATCTATAAACAAGGAATTGACATTCCCATTTAAGGTTACAATAACATACCAGCATGATACAGATGGCGACGGAACTTTGGAAAGAGAAACACAAACAGCATGCCAAGAAGTTTCCTATGTTGTTGACAATTCATTGATTGACCCAAGAAAAGTATTGCCAGACTGGCTTCTTTTTGACTTTGTCAGTTTCTTGAATGATTCTATTAATGTTTTAAATGAAGTGCAGGAGCAAATAAATACAGTTCTTGAGTATGTTGTTGTCGGCTGCATAGCTTCATGGGGCTTAAATTTTGCGCTTCAAGTGTATCGAAGATGGGTCACTTTTTGGGATGAGAAAAAATTTGCAGTAAAAGACCTTAATGAATTTTTCAAGGCATTTAATTTCCAAAATAGTGAAAATGACGAGTATTGCAAAGGATTAGTCAAAGAGATAGCTAAAAAGAAAGGCGGTTTTAAATTAAGTTATGTAAATGATATCGACCTTAAAAAATGCTTCCC
>JACQMU010000033.1 GCA_016203425.1 Candidatus Woesearchaeota archaeon | reverse complement strand
GTGATACGCCGTATGGCGTAGAACGAGTTTACGTTCTTATTCCAATTAGCGCACCACTTATGCCGAGAGACCTTCTCAAAGTCATCATCATCAACAGGAAAATAATTCATTCCATACCTGCGCTTTTCTTTCCCTTTATGCGCTGTTAAACTCCATCCTCGAACCCCATACATCCATCTTCCTTTAATTTTTTTAAAATAAAACTTACGCTTTCGACTCTTAGAATACTTCTTTATTTCCAACAAATCAAGTAACCAATCCAGTACATTCATATATTTCTACAAAACAAAGAACGTTATATAAAGATACTGTCTCCGCCAAGCATCACACCCCTTCGTTCAGTTGTGTTACAAAACTTCATTATTTTGTATTACATTTTGCAAGTTTTTCAAAATCTTCGCCTTTGGGCGCACCCTTCTTTGTGAACAAAGATACTGCATAGTTTTCTTTCCAACAGTGCCAAGTATTACGTTCTGCGCAACATCAAGAGCAATCTTCAAAGCAGTCCCATCAGCATCTAACTGCAAAGTCTCTTTCACATCATTCAATTGCGCACGTTCTTCATCATTCAACCGCAAAGTAATAATGTCATCAGTAGTATCAAGATGTTTGCGCACAAAAGGGGCTTTGTCAAAACTTGGTTCTTCAGTCATTCTTTCTTCACCTGTTGGGGCATAAAACAATCGAATAATTGTTTCAGTTCGGCAGTCTTATCTTTCTTTGAATCTTCTATGTCCTGTTTTAAGTCTTCAATGTCTCGCTGAAGCTCTAAACGTTTGCATTCAAGCTCCATTAACGCAACATCACCCTCACCTTTAACTTTCAAGTGTTCAAACTCAAGTCTTGCAAGTTCCAATGCGTCTGTTCTTTTCTCAAATTCATTCTGTTGTTCTTTCTTTAACTTGTTAACATACTCCCAGACAGCACTCTGTGACCTACCAATTCGGCGGGATATCTCTAAAGTGCTAACACCGTCCAAAGTTAGTTGTTCAATTACCGCTTTTTCATCGGAAGTTATCGGGCTGTTATCGGCACTCCTTCGTGAATTTATCCCGATAATGTTGCGTAACACACCAAACAAGCCCATTTAGCCCTCCGCAACAGGCAAAAACACATTCTGACGAACGTGCATAATACGCCCGTCACTCAAAAGTTTTATACCTTTGTCAGTCAACTCGCAAGTCTTTGAGTCTTCTGGCTTAACACCAATTTGTTCTTCATCACCAAACATAACCACCTTTCCTTTTGAAAGAAAAGTATCAATCAAAAACGTATAAACAACCCCCAACTCTTCATCAGCAACAACTACCTTTTTAGCACCTCTACGTTGTGCTTGAATAATTGCTTCGCTACAAATACAGTAACGTCCTTCATTTCTGTAAAGAACAGGTTTGTTCGGCGTATAAACCTCGCCTTCAACTTCACCTATATGTCTATCACCAATTGTGAAATTAAATCCAGTTCCTGCGGGGGTAATTGTCAATTGTTGTGGGGTGATTTTGCTTGTCAATTGATGCAGTGTGTCAATTAATCCTTTAGAGTTAACAGTGTTAGATGAATTGACATTATTTGACATTACTGCATTATTTGACACGTTGTCATTAATTGACAAATTCTTGCATTCTTCTATTTCTTTCCAAGTTGGAATCATTAAATCAGACTGTTGCCTAAACTTGTATTCAGTTATTGGCTTTTTAGTTCCTACTTTTTCTTCTCTACGAATATCAAAAAAGTGTTCTTTAATGCCATCAACCATTCTATATAATGTTCTTTCATTGATTGATGGAATTAGTTTTTCCAAATCTGCTATTGAGAACCAGTCATTAAGCTCTTTTGTAACCCGTAGTAATTCTTGTTGTTTCTTTGTGAGAGGTAGCATAAACTTGTTGCTTGTAGTTTGCAGTATGGCAACACGTGCAACATCATAATCTTGTGGCTCTGCAATCGCACACCCTTCTTCATCTTTTGTTCTTTGGTATTGATGGAATGCTGTGCTTGCTTTGATGTAATCAAGAAATCTGTCATAATGTGTTCTCATTATGATGTGGTCTGATGGAAATACCGCAGTAAGTTTTTGTGCGAAAGGGATTTTTACCTTAACTTTTTTTAAGTGTGAGAGTGCTTCTGTGATTGACGTATCATAATTAATTGTGTAGCCGTTGACTGCGGCTTCTGCTTTTCTTTGCATAATGAGTCTTGTTTGTTTTTCTGATTCTGTGAGCGTGATTATTGGGAAACGGCGTAGCATTTCGTCGTTTGGTGTTGATTTTGCTTGTGTGATTATTATGACTGGTTTGCCGTTGATTTTGATGTCAACAGCTTTATGGTCTATAACAATGGTTGCACTGCTTCCTTCACTACACATTACTTTGAAAACATCACTATTCAGAACATTCTCACTAACGTCAGTCAAGTAACAAACCTTACAATCCCAAGACCAATCTGGTTCAAACTTTGAATTATGCCAATAAGTGAATGCTGTTGGGCTTATTCGTGACCTTTTCTCAACATTTGCTTTTGGAAAAATCTTTAGAACATTATCAACAACGTAATCTTTGCCAGCTCCTGAATTGCTGTTGACCATTAAGTTATAACTGGCGATATTGTTGTTCTCAACTAAAGAACCACAAGCGCATAAGAAGATTGTTTTTCTGTTCTCTATTTCCCCAACAATTCTTTTGTCGAGTTCAGTTTCTGTTATTTTGTTGAATACGTTTGTGTCTTTGAGTAGTGTTAATGCTTGTTCTGAGGGGGCAGAATTGCTTGTCAATTGATGCAGTGGTGTCAATTGTTCTTTTTGTTGTTTGCCATATTCAAGTTCAAGATTAAATGCGTTAGTGAAAACATTTTCTTTCTTTTCTTCTTCAGTCAAAAGACGCAAATAACCATCATTCAGAAGTTTCTTGACTTTGTAACCAAGCTGTTCAACTTCTGTGCCAATAATCTTCAAACCATTTTTAGCACTAATTCCCTTATAT
>JACQMU010000021.1 GCA_016203425.1 Candidatus Woesearchaeota archaeon | reverse complement strand
ATATATACTTCTTTCTTTTTAGTGTTGTATGGTTACTGCAGCTGATTTGTTGTTCACTGATTTTGTAAAGATTGATGCGAATGATGTGGTGTCTTCTTTTTTAGGTGCGATTAAAAAGAAGGAAACAACGTTTGCTCTGGTTTTTGATGGCAAATCTTATGTTGGTTTTGCTGACAAAAAGGCTTTGTTGCGTTCGCGTTTTGATCCTGCAGAAACAAAAGTAAAGCATGCTATTAAGCACGTTCCATTGTTAAGCCCTTCTGCAAGGCTTGCAGATATTGTTCGCTTGCTGTCTGCTGCTGACACGCGTGCGTTGCCAGTGCGTGACAAAAACAAAATTATTGGCGTTGTTCGCGCAAAGGATGTTGTGCGTGAACTGTTGGATTTTTACAGGGATATTAATATTGTTGATGTTTTAAAGAGAAAGCTTGTGGTGTGTTCTGCTGGCGACGAGCTTGGCAAGGTTATTGCGGCAATGACGCGGCGTAATGTTGACAGAATGCCTGTTGTTGATGGTGCTGGAAAGCTTGTTGGCGTGGTGAGTTTTGTTGATGTTCTTTCAAAATTGTTGGTTTTTCCGCGAAAGCGAATGCATCCGCCAGGGGCTACTGGCCATAATAAGTGGCACGTGACTGGTTTTGGTCTTGGCGAAAAGCAGAATTTGTTGAAATGCCCTGTTGGTAACGTAATGACTGAAATATGTTACTCATGTAATTCTGATGGCAGAATGGCAGATGTTATTGGTATAATGAGCGAGCATGATGTTTCAAGTGTGATTGTTATAAATGGCGAAAGGCCTGTTGGTATTATAACGCTGAAGGACTTGCTTGAATTTTACAGAAAAAAAATGTAAATTAAAAATCTTTAGTCGTCATCAGCTTCGTATTCTTCTTCTTCGTAATCTTCACCAAAATCTTCCTCAGGCATGGTTTGTTCCTCCTTAGTTTGTCATGCGTTTTTAACCCATTTTCGGGCGAGCTCTATGGCGAATGCTTTGTTCTTGACTGTGCTTTTGTCAAGAATGTTTTGCTGTATGCTTTGTATGATTTTGACTTGTTGCAGTGTTTTTTTGTCCACACCGACCACCCCCGATAGTGTTTTAATATGGTGCTGTTTATAAAACTTATGAAGGATATGTTTTATTCACTGACTGCGTCGCTCTTGACTTCTTGTGTTTGTTTTGACCTGTAAATTGAGGCAAATGCTGGCGTGACTACTACCCAGTCTTCTCCAAATCCTGCTATCTCGCCATTGACTGCATCAGTTGTTTTCTTCATTTTGTTGACTGCGCGTTTGAGTTCAACAATATCTTTGTCCTTTAGAGGTTTTATGTTGACGAGCGCAATGGTTGTTCCTTCGCGCAGTGCATCAAGAATTTGTTTTGTGTCGTCAAACGCTTCGAGCATGAATGGCCTTATCAGAATTTTTGCCTTTGAATCGCTGTTATCTGTTTCGAGTTCAACATAGCTTTCTTGTGACTCAAGGTCTTCGTATCTTGGCCCAACTAATTTTTCTTTAAGTTGTGATAAAATGCCCGCCATGTTTTAAATCCTCCTCGGGAAGAATAAGTGGTGAGGGGCTATATAAATTTATCGATTCCGCAGTGGTGAACCAAAACCTTTTTAAATATAGGCTTTTTCTAAACAATGATTAGAGTGAGGTATTTATGGGGAAACGTAAGGGTGGCTATCGCAGAAAGAAACGCTTGCTTTTCAGGAAAGGAGCACGCGAGCGCGGAAAAATCTCTTTGACTAAGTACGTTCAGGAATTTAATGCTGGTGACAGGGTTCAGCTTTCTGTTGAGCCTGCAGTGCAGACTGGAATGTATCACCCTCGCTTTTATGGAAAGTCAGGTGTTGTTCACAAAAAACAAGGTGTGTGTTATCATGTTAAGATTACTGATGGCGGAAAGGAAAAAACAGTTGTTGTTCACCCGGTTCATTTGAGGAGGTCAGCATGAAATTCAAAATAATTAGCGAGGCTTCTGTTGGATTGCATGAAGTAAATGAAGAGCTTTCGCGTATTAAAACACGTGACAAAGAGCTTAGCTTCCGTGCTCAGAAAACATCAGATTATCTTGAACAGGTTAATACTATGAGTGCCGCGAAATCAAAGGAGTTGTTTCGCCAGCTCACCAAGCTTGAAGTTCCGCGTTTGAAGGAACAGCATGTGTTAAAGCTTGTTGACGTGCTTCCTGCAACTCTTAAGGATGTAAAAACCGTTTTGCAGGGTTATGCAGTGACAGTTACAAATGAAAATCTTAAAAAAATTGCAGACACGATTACAGATGTTGCCAAGGAGAAATAATAACAACAGTTGTGGTAAGAATGGAAGAGAACTTTGTGCAGGAGAAGTTAGTAAAAGAAGAAAAAGTGGTTGTTCTAGATTTCTTGCCGCACGGCTATCCGTTTGATACTCGTCCAAGCCACAAAAAAACTCCTATTGTGCAGGCGATTGGCAAAACAAGATTTGTGTTGCTCGAGCTTGTTCCTAAAAAAGATATTTTTGTCCAGCCGCATGAAGAAGTTTATATTGGCGAGGGAAAGCGTGACAAGATTCACCACATTATTAGCAGGATTCCGTTTGACAAGCTTACTGCCACTGCAAAGAATGAGCTTGAGTTTGTCGTGCGTGAATTAGTGCAGCAGAACGTTGCCCGTTTTATTGAATTCTTTAACAAAGCTCAGCCGTTGACAACGCGCATGCACCAGCTTGAATTAATTCCTGGTTTTGGCAAAAAGCACATGTGGGAAGTGATTGAACAACGGAATGACAAGCCTTTCACTAGTTTTGAAGACTTGAAAAACCGTGTGAAACTAATCCCTGACCCTGAAAAGGCAATCGTGAAGAGAATTCTGCAGGAACTTTCAGGTGACCAAAAGCATTATTTGTTTGTTGAAGCATGAGTCTTAGACGTCAAAAACGCAAACCTTTATATACTCGCTCTTGCTGTTTTGTGCTGGGTGATGTTTATGCCAGAAGGAAGATGTATGAAGTGTAAAAAACAAGTTAACATGAAGGATCCGAAGGAGACCACTATGAAGAATGGAATGAGAGCTGCAAAAGGCTCTTGTCCTCACTGTGGCACAAAAGTCTTCAGAATCCTTGGTAAGAAGTAAATTTTCTTATTCTTTTTTTATTTTTTTTTATCGAAATCAAAATCTTTTT
>JACQMU010000024.1 GCA_016203425.1 Candidatus Woesearchaeota archaeon | reverse complement strand
TTTTTCCAATAAATGAACGTGCTCTTTTTTAGGAGCGGTAAAGATATGATGGGATGCATCCCATTTTCCATGCTCTTCGTTCCACTCAAACAAAGGAAAATCAACAACCCAGCAAAATTTGAAATCATTCTGTTTTATCAAATTTAATTTTTTGCCAAGCTCAAGCCTCACTGCACCAAGCGCGGTAACTGCAGTCTTGAACTTTTCTGCAACAAACAACAACAAATCGCCATCTTTAGCTTTCATTTTCTGGATAAATTCTTCCTGCACTTCTTTGCTGAAATATTTTACAACAGAACTTTCCAATGTTTTGCCAACAACCTTTGCCCACGCCAGCCCTTGAACATGATATGTTTTTGCAATTTCTATTAATTCTTCTATTTCTGTTCTTGAAAATTTTCCACACCCATTTGCGTTTAAGCATTGAACAATACCTTTCTTTTCAATTGCAGATTTGAACACGCTGAATTCAGAATGTTTCGCAATCTCGCTGACATCAACAAGCTCCAATCCGAATCTTAAGTCTGGCTTGTCAGAACCGTACTTTGACATTGCTTCCTGCCAAGTTAATCTTAAGAACGGCACCTTGAGATTAATGTTCAACACTTTTTTGAATGTGTGAGTTAGCAACCCCTCTATTATATTTTGCACAGCCTCTGCATCAACAAATGACATTTCCAAATCAATTTGAGTAAATTCAGGCTGCCTGTCAGCTCTCAAATCCTCGTCTCGCAAACATTTTGCCAACTGAAAATACCGGTCACAGCCAGAAACCATCAATAATTGCTTGTACATCTGCGGGCTTTCTGGCAAAGCATAAAATTTTCCAAGATTTGCACGGCTCGGCACTTTGAAAACTCTTGCACCGCCAGGGGTAGTTTTGACCAGAAGAGGAGTCTCTATTTCTAAAAAGTTTTGGCTTGACAAATATTCTCTAACAGCTTGTGCTGTTTTGTGGCGGATGAGCAAGTGCTGCTGCATTTTTGGCCTTCTCAAGTCAAGATATCTGTATTTCAAACGCATTTCTTCAGCAGCATCTTTTTCATCCTCAATTTCCAAAGGAGGAACATCACTTTCATTCAGAATATTAATGTTGTCTGTCAAAACTTCAATCTCACCAGTAGGCATTTTAAGATTAGCCATCCCCTCAAAACGCGCACGCACGTGGCCAGAAATTTGCAAAACCCATTCACGCCTTATTTTTTCAGCAGATTTGTGAGCTTCCTTGTTATGATTCGGATCAAAAACAACCTGAGTAAGCCCATATCTGTCTCTCAAGTCAACAAAAATAACCCCGCCATGGTCACGCCTGCTCTGAACCCAGCCGCACAAAGAAACTTCTTTCTTGATATCAGACTTTCTCAATTCACCACAATCATGAGTACGCAACATAGACGATGCGAATGCAGAAAAGATATATAAACGTAACGATTGGAAGTGGACTGGCCGGGATTTGAACCCGGAGTCTCTCGCAAGCCAAGCGAGCGCGATACCGTTTCGCCACCAGCCCATATGTGTGGTAATACGTTAAAATATGGACTTTAATAAAAGATTGTGCTTTTTGATCAAACTTTTTGTGAGCTTCGCGAATAAAAAGTTTGGCGTGTTATACCGTTTCGCCACCAGCCCGAAACAAAACATACAAAAAGAATGCTGTTTTTAAAAGCTTTGATGAAATGTTGTGCTTTTTATATGAGTAGGCCTTTCGGCAAATAAGTGTATTTGTACTCTTCAAAATTAATAAGTATTTCGTAATCCTGTATTTTGTTGACGAGAAAATTGCGAATAGCTTCAGTTGTTGTCGTGAAGTCATCCATTGTTTGAGTACAGAGGTAGAGCAGTATGTTATATCTTCCAAGTGTTTTCACAGCCCATAAAACATCACGGTTTGTTCGCAAGAATTCCTGCAAAGATGCTTCCTCTTTTTCAGTCAGATGGCTCAGCCTAATCAGCAATGAATGAATGTTGTAGTTAATCAGCGAATAATTAATTGCAGGAACATAGCTGATGATGTATCTTGCTTTTTGTAATTTTTTAATCCGATAAGTCACTGCATCTCCTGAAAGCCTAACTTTAGCAGCAATTGTGTGAACAGGAATCGTGGCATTTTCTGACAACAATTCAAGAATAGCAATGTCTTTATCATCGACATCAGCTTCGCCAGTTGTATTTTTTGGTTGCTGTTCTTCGAACATCGGAAATCCATTGCGTGGAATCCACTTGCTTGAGCTCGTTGGAGGAGCGCAAGGATTTCCGAGGTGCTCAAGAACCACATGCTCTTCAGTATTGTATCTCGTTATCATTTCACGCCGCCTTGCTTTAGCAGGTGGTTCTTGACAAGTGTAGAAACTTTTTGGAAACGTGTTGGCAACAAATGTTTTTGTAATAAACAAAACTTCATGATGCTGTAGGAACGACTGACAGTCTTGCAAAACAAGAGATGTCACACGATCACAATCACTTATGTTTTTCGCAACAAGCGCCAATTCCAAGTCATACTTTCCATTAAACTGAATAATCGCACGCACATACGGAT
>JACQMU010000018.1 GCA_016203425.1 Candidatus Woesearchaeota archaeon | reverse complement strand
TCTGAGAAGTACGCGAAAGATTAATAAATAACTATTTTTTCTAGGTCTACATGTCGAACAACAGAAGTATTTTACTGCAATTCTGGGACTTTTTGAAAGTTCGCAAGAAATGGTGGTTGTTGCCCATTGTTCTAATGCTTTTGTTGATGGGCACGTTAATAGTTTTTAGCCAGTCATCTGCAGTGAGTCCGTTTGTGTATGCGTTGTTTTAAAATGGAAACCGAAAAAGTAGAGAAATATTTTGGCAAGTACAATTTGCAAAATCCAGAGTCTGAACAATATTTTTCTTCAGTTGTAGCTATTGCAATGCGTGATTACAAACTCGATGTTGAGGATATTTCACATGCTTGCGGTTGTTCAAAGCCAACAGTTGAGCGGTGGGCTAAAGGAATAAATGCGCCATACCATGCAATACGCCATCTTGTTTTGGAGTGCATTGTAGAGTTGATTGAGAAAAAACCTAAACAGTAGAAGGTTGTTGCGTGAGTTTTAAATAAGGGTGTTATTCTGCTGCACAGATGGATGAAAGTTATCTGAAAAAATATCGTAGAGAGATAATTCTGTTGTTATCCGCAGTAATACTGTCTTTTCTTTTGGGCGAAGTTGTTTTTCGTTTTTATTATTGGTTTAAAGGAGAGCCGGTTGCTGCTGACCAAAATGAGCTTTGCTTAAAGAATATGAAGCTGGCCAGTAATTATGTGTCAGTGCAGCCTGATAGTTTTGTGTACAAGCCTTGGTGGGCTGAACATCCATTGATTGGTTTGTTGCCAAAGCCGAATTATACTGGTGATGATGCGAAGACATTTCTTGTGTCTCTTGGTAAAGTAAAGCATGCTGTTGTATACGAGGCACAGCATCACAACAGTCAAGGTTTGACTAATGTTGAAGAGTTTAAATTAAGAAAACCAGATGATGGTCGTTTGCGTATTGCATTGTTCGGTGACAGTTTTACGTGTGGTAGTGAGGGCCCGTTGCGGTTTAATGTGCCGTCTGTTCTTAATGAGCTTGTTCCAAATAGTGAAGTGCTTAATTTTTGTGTGTTGGGGATGGGCATTGATACAATGTATGCAAGGTATGTAATTGAAGGCAAGCAGTATGCTCCTGATGTTGTTGTGTTTAATGTTCTTGTTGATGATTTGAGGCGCGCATTTGATTGCCAATTATTCAAGCCAAATCTGAAAATTTCAGATGGAAAAATAATTATTGCGCCGCGGGCGTGGCCAACGCTTCGTGATTTTTATTTCAACTATCAACCGCCAAGATTCGAAAGTTATTTCTTTAAACATTTGTTGTGGGTTTACAATGCGCACACAAAATTCAGGCGTGATATGTTGAATGGTTTGTCTTTGTTTAGCGTGATGGTTGATGATTTAAAAGCACAGACTGCGGCAACAAATATAACCTTGATTATCAGCGTGATTAGTGCACCGAATCCAACAGCTATTGAAGATGATGTGTATGCTAAGATGATTAGCTTATTACGACAAAAGAACATAACTTTTGTTGATTCTGCAGATTATTTTGCTGCAAAAAAAGTTGGCTACAGCAATCAGTCGTTTTATTACATAAAAGAACTTGACAAGTTTGGCCATTTCAGCCCTGTTGGTAATGCTGTGTTTGCGCAAAAAATAAAAAATGTGCTGGAAGAGCTTGGCCGCATTCCAGTCTCACCAAATTATTATTTTGCTAACTTCAAAACGCATGAATTTTTGTATCTTATTCCAGAAAGCATAACATTGCAAAGAAAAGGGCAGGTACGGATGATTCGCGCGTTTGATGTTGTTGGAGAAAATGAGAGTGAAAGTACAGAAATTACTCTTTTTTCATGAAAGGAAACAATATTACATCTTTTATGCTTGGCTGGTTTGTTAATATCATTATCATTCTGTCTATTCCTATTCCTACGCCGCCTGTTGGTGGCATTGCGTATTCTATTGACTGCACAAAATCTTCGTCCATCGGGTGTGCTTCTTCTGCTCCGGCGCGTAATTGTTTTGCTTGTTCTTCAAGCAGTTTTCTCTGCGTGATTGGATTGTTCAACTCTGAAAATGCGTTTGCAATTTCCATTCCTGCAATGTATGGTTCAAAGCGTTCAACAAAATCTTTGTGTTCAGGTTCTCTGCATTCTTTGCATAATGCTGTTGATTCTTTCGGGTGGTGCGTAATGAATGTCGGTTGCACCAATTTGTCTTCGACAAGCTCTTCAAAGAGTGCTTGTATAATTTTTCCTTTTGTAATGTCCCCCTCAATTTCCAGGTTGTAGGTTATGCGAAAATCGAATAATTCTTTATCTGACATTTTGTTTACATCTATGTCTGCAAATTTTCTGATTGCATCAATCATAGTATATGACTGCCATGGTTTTTTCAAGTCAATTTCTTTTCCTTGATACTCAAATCTTGTTGTTCCCAAAACTTTTTTTGCGGCATTAATGTAAACATCCTCAACAAGTTCTTTCATGTCATTGAAGTCTGCATATGCTTGATAAATTTCTAAGCCAGTAAATTCTGGGTTGTGTGAGCGGTCAATATCTTCATTGCGGAAGTTTCTGCTAAATTCATATACTTTTTCAAAACCGCCAACAATTAATCTTTTCAAGTAAAGTTCAGGAGCAATTTTTAGAAAAACATCCATGTCGAGTGCGTTTAAGTGTGTTTTGAATGGTTTTGCATTAGCGCCGCCGTAAATAGGTTGAAGTACTGGTGTATCCACTTCTAAAAATCCTCTGGTGTTTAGCAATTCTCTAATTGAGTCAAGTATTTGTGTTCTCTTTTTGAAGACTTCTCTTACTTCTGGGTTCATTATTAAGTCGACATATCTTTTTCTGTAGCGTGCTTCTATGTCTTTTAGCCC
>JACQMU010000019.1 GCA_016203425.1 Candidatus Woesearchaeota archaeon | reverse complement strand
CCCTGGAATGAAAGGAAGCGTGGTTGTAGAATAATGGTCAATCTACAGTAAACAATTATGAATCATGACCAACATCCTAATACCCTAAGCGAGCGCCAGAATCAAGCCAGCCATGAGCATAATTTAAAGCAGCAAAAGCAGTAACAACATCACCTTTTTTTGCAAAATGCTCTGCATCAGAACAATAACGACGTGCCATGTCCAAGAAATCTTCTGCAGCAGACTTCCAAGAAATCTTTTTTTCAGAAGCAATCTTTGCTTTTGCCAATGCACGTTTTGTCAGCGAAAAATACTTGTCCAGACGCTCTTTTGTAACAACATCCATCTTATTATTTCTTTTCTTCACTAACAACTGCTTCAACAACTTTAGGCAAAGGCTTCTTTACCGCCATAGGCAAAGCATCCTGCTCAAACTCAAGCTTTGCAATCTCAACAGGATTGTAACCAATACGTGCCAGATCATCTTCAGTGAGCTTAATCATAAAAGGCGCACCCATTGAAATCTGCAATGCACGCGAACCAATCATTCTTGCACACTCATACTTTGTATAACGAACTTTTTCTTCCTTAACCATACAACACCCCTACAGTTTCTTACGCAACTCATGCGCCTTCTCAAGCGCAAGAGCAACCATGTCACTAATTTCCTCAACAGACAAAGGCATTTCACCGCCCTTCTGCAAAGCACAAATCTCATTATGCTCAGTCACAGCAACAGTCAGCCTCGCATCAATCATGCCCTCTTCATCAGGCAACGGGTCAACAATCAACTTGTCACCAATCTTGACAACAGTAATCGCAACAGGCTCTGTCACCAAAGGCAGCCCCTTGTCAGTTCTTACACCATAATCAATAATGAATTTTTCATCAACCTTAGGAAAACGAGCATTCTTCAAAGCAGCAATCGTACCAAGCGCAGCAGCATCAAACAAATTCCCATCATCATTCAATGAACAAATATCAATTATTACACCCCAAACTTTCTCACCTTCCTTAATACACAACTTTTTCACATCAATCGCCTTAGCCTCGCGAATGCCTCTGTCAACAACACGAGCAAGCTCAATAGCCTGATCACCAGGCGGACCCGGCTCAAACTTAGGACTAGACAACGGACGAAGCTCAGCATTCACCATCAAGTTACCCTTGTTAGGAGTATCAGGATACGGCGTTTCAACAGCAAGCTTTACGCCAACCAACACTTCAGTATCACCAATCTTTACACTGGCACTGCCCTCAGCAGACTTTGAAATATCATACTTCAGCGTTATTGCACGATATTCCTGAAGCTTACGACCATCATAACGAACGTTCTTGCCCAATGCCTTTAACAAATGTTCTTTAGCCATGACAACCATTTTATTTCACCCTGCGAAACTTTTCCTTCAAAGCTTCCTTCTGAATTTCGTAAATCTGCCTGCACGCCTTTTTTGCAGCCTCAAGCATTTTCTTTAAGTCATCAGCAGAAACCTCGCCATCCATCTGAACAAGCGTAATTTTACCAGAACTTGGAAGCACTGCAACAGGCAAGTCTGTTCCAGGACCAGCCTCATAAGCATCTTCCTCATACGTAAGGTCAACAACAATCTTATCCTCAATCTTGCCAACCGCAACAGCAGAAACCAAATCCTTCATCGACAAACCAGCATCAGCCAAAGCCATCGATGCAGCACAAATCGCAGCACAACGCGTGCCAGCATCAGTCTGCGGCAAATCAACAAAAACATCAACAACACTATTAGGATAATCCTTCAAGTCAAGCACAGGCAACAACGCATTTTCCATCACCATTGAAATCTCACGAGAACGACGACCACCACCAGGCCTCACACGCTCGCCATGACCAGAAAACGGAAGCATGTTATAGTCACAACGCAAAATGCCAGTCTGCGGATTCTGCAAAAACTTCGGATGCAATTCACGAGGACCATAAACTGCAGCATACGCAACAGTAGAACCAATCTTAAACATCGCACTACCATCAGCATTCGGAATAACACCAACCTTTGCCTCAATAGGACGAAGCTCATCCCACTTTCTGCCATCAAAACGCTTTTCGTACGCCATCATTCCACCTGCTTGGCAACAATCTTTTTCTTCGTTGCCTTTTCAAGATGCTCCTTAATAACATCAGTCAAACCACTTGTGTGCGACAATTCCTCAATCTTTCTAATAGTGCTCGCAACAAGAGCTTCCTGCTCAGGCTCACCCTCAAGCCACACCCAGCCATTCTGGCCAACAATAATATTACAGCCAGTAGCCTCCTTAATCATCATAACCATGCTGCCTTCCTTGCCAATAATTCTCGGCACTTTCTGAGGATTAACAACAATAATCCTGCCAGACTGCAATTTTCTCAAGCCAGGACCCTTCATAGTAACATCAATAAGCTTCTGGCTAGTAACATTAGTTATTTTTGTAACAACAAAATCATCAAGCTTGTAAAACTGAGTAAGGTCAGCGCCACGCGCAATAAACTCAGACGTCGCATCCTTCATTGTGAGAACAGCCGAATAAGGGCTGTTAATCTCAAGACGCCAGCCAGTCAACAAAACATCAACAACCTTGCCAATAACCCTGTCATTAAGCTTAGGAATGTAAGCACCACTCAAAGGAATCAAACGCACAACCTTATTATCAACACTAACCAAACCCAAGCGCTGCGCGCGAACAACATCACCATCACGCCACGTGCCAAAACCAGGAACAAAACCCATCCCCTCAGCAAGAACCTCGCCAGGCACAGCAATATCTTTATCTTTAACCTTCATCTGTTCAACCACTGTTTTTGCTATCATCGTCATCACTACTTCTTAGCTTCTCTCAACAACTTCTCAATCTTATCCTTCTTAACCTGCGTAAACTTTTTCTCAGTTGAATTAATGTACGCAGCATCAATCCTGTCAACATTAATG
Organism: Candidatus Woesearchaeota archaeon; assembly: GCA_016203425.1. GTDB lineage: Archaea > Nanobdellota > Nanobdellia > Woesearchaeales > ARS49 > JACQMU01. The sequence goes on along the minus strand of JACQMU010000019.1, from coordinate 2,426 downwards.
TTCTTGTCAAACGCATCACTCAACGCCTTCAGCGCAAGCTTCAATCCATCCTCAACAGTCATTTTAGGATTAAACTCCTTGTACAAAGTCTCCTCAATCTCAGGCTCACCCTCACCAATCACAGTAGCCTTAAACTGAAAAAAAATTCCTGTAGGGTCTGTCTCAAACAATCTCGGCACACCATCAAGATCAATGCCGCCAACAATAATTGAAACACCAAAAGGCCTCAAGCCACCAGACTGAGTGCAAATCTGCTTCAAAGCACACATGTCCTTAACAACACTCATCGTGTCAACAGGAGCGTCAAACGTCACACGATTTTGCTGAGCCTTAATTTGAGCGCGCTCGATAAGAACTCTGGCATCAGAAAGAATGCCTGACGCTGTAGCACCAATGTGGTCATCAATCTGGAAAATCTTTTCAACAGACTCAGGAATCACAAGCTTGTCAACAATCCTTTTATCAGCAACAAACAAAACACCATCAGCACACGCCATACCAATCGCAGTACTACCCTGCCTAACTGTTTTTTTGGCATACTCAACCTGCAACAATCTACCGTCAGGACTAAACATTGTAATTGCACGATCATAACCCATCAACTGATGAGGAGTCTGCATTGCTTCATCTTCTTTTCTTACCATTCATATCACCCTTTTCAAAGCTTTATTCAAAACACCCGAAACAACCAAAGACCTGACAATAACAGGCTGCTGCTCAATCGCTTTAACAAAAACCAAAGCAGCCTTCACGTGATCAACATACTTATTATTCACACGAATAACACCCTTCTGCACATCCTTATTAAACGTATTTGCAATCATGATAATGCCCGCTTTTGCCAATTCAAGCTCTCCAAGAAAAAATGAAAACGCACTCCACAACGCTTTCGACACTTCATAAAACGAACTCTTTCTGTTCGAAATAACTTCAAAAGCAACATAACGCTTTTTTTCCCTCAACACCGGCAATAATGGTTTAATCATACAACACCTTTCATCAGGTGAGAAACTAATATTCTTTCGCGCTTTTTCTCACACGACAACAATATAAAGGCACTTATTTAAAAATGTTTCGTCTTTTTGCGTCATAAGACTTTAAAACTCAACATTATTAAAAGCACCCTGTGAACTACAAAAAAGCATTGTCCTGGGCATTCTTTGTTGGCATAGCCGGAGCAGCATTTGTTGTGTCAACACCAGAACCACAAGTTAAAGAACAAAAGAAAATAAACATTGTTGAAATAACAAAAGAAAACATGAACAACTACAAAAACATTGCAATCTATTTCTACACACCTGACTGCAAAAACTGCGCTTTTGTTGAGGAATCACTCGAAACAGTTGCTGAAAAATATCAAGATAGACTTACATTCGGCAAAACAGATTTCAAAAACAATCAAGAACTAACTAAACAGTTCCACATAAACTCACACCCAACAGTCATTTTTTTCAAAGACTGCAAAGAAACAGAACGCACAACAGGACGCATTGACACACAAGAACTTGAAGACATCATACAAACGCATTATATAACACAATAAACTATAAATAATAGCACAAACTTCTCAAAAACCATGGCAAGAAAAATATCAAAAGACACGCTTTATGAAAAATTGGAACGAATAGAAATTGAACTTAGCTTTGCACGCAGACAGATAAAAATAGAAACAAATAATGTTGGGCGATTAAGACTACAAAGAGCAGAAATTTATGAACAACAAGCTGCAGCAGATGCTGACATTTCACAAAAATTTGGTGATTACAAAACACCCAAACCTTCAACACAAAACCATTATGACGACGCAAAGTCTGCAATAAAAGCAGTATATTACACAATCAGAGAATCAGGAAAAGATGGATTGGGCCTGGCTGAATTACAAGACATTTTAGCCACAAGAACAAACAACGAAATCAGAGACGCTGTATGGTTCCTTCATGATGGCGGAGATATTTACGGCCCGACACTTAACTGGAAATGGAAAGTTGAACAATAATTTTATCCGATTTTTATCGGCGCAATTCTAAAACTCTTAGCCAAACCCTCAAGCAAATCAGTGCCTGCGTAGCCGGCAAACAAAGCAACAGCCTTATTTATTCCAATCACACTGCCAAGAATAGCACCAATAAAGGTTGCACCAACAATTGTTGTGAGAAAATAGCTCAACACAAACTTGCGCTTTTGCAACATTGCCTTTCTCACACCAACAACTGCGCGCAACAAACCACCAAGACCACCAATAATGCCAAACAAAACGGCAGGATTTTCGAGCATGGAATTATTGGAAGTTAGAACTGTTTTTAATAGTTTCGAAAAAAAAAAGCTTATCCTGTTGCATCGATTGTTTTCTTGTGCAACATTTTTCCTTTAATCTCATCATCTGACCACATCATGAGTCTATATTTTTAGACTTTGAAAGGTAAGAT
>JACQMU010000015.1 GCA_016203425.1 Candidatus Woesearchaeota archaeon | reverse complement strand
ATGAGACCCTGTACAAATGAAAAAGCAAAAATGGGAAATTTGGGTAAATAACAGAAATGCTCTTGAAAAAGATTTTAAGAATTATTTGAGAGGAGAAACCATCAGAGAGGGGGCAACCAAAATAGAGGTAGAAGGTCATCTGAACAAGGCAAAGAGAAATTTACGATTTTCCAGAAGCGTTCTCGACGATTTGAAAGATTTCTATGAGTGGTCAATTGTCGGCTACTATTACGCTGTGTATCAGGCAGGTCTAGCATTATGCGCTTTGAAAGGGTATACGACCAAAAGCCATGTTGCAACAATTGTCATTTTGATAAAATTCTTTTATCCACAACATCTTTCGGAAGAGGATTTGAAAACTGTAGCAAAAACAATAATTGCTGAAGAGGATATTCGGGAATTTGTAGAATTGAAGAATTATCGAGAAGATGCAACGTATTCTATTTCTGTGGAATATGAAAGAGGTTTAGCAGAAAATCTATGTGAGAAAGCGATTGATTTCGTGAATAAAGCGGAAAAGATAATTAGAGGGGAATGATATGAGTTTTAGGGGTGCACTAAACAAGTGCTGATAGATGAATGTCATACAAAGCCAAACTTACGAAAAACAAACAAAACCGAGGGATTAACATAAATGAAACTTTACAACGCGCCAATTGATGTTCAAATACAGCATTTCAACGAAAGTGGCTCAAAAGTAACATTTGAACCTGCAACAAGCGTTATAGACGACAAAGAATCTTTTGCTGCATTTGTCAGTGAAACAGAAGCAGCTGAACTGTGCAAGAAAATTAAAGGGGGTATTATTGTTTTTGATGCACACCCAAAATTATTCATAAGGCTTGCTGAAAACAATGTTAAGAACACATTGCTTGTTGGCGTGCAGCACTGGACGTACGGAGAATACTTGTTTTTGAGAACAAACAATCTTTATTTTTATCCGTTGCGCGAAATCTCTATTGACGGAAAAGCCGATGTTTGTGATGCAGTAATGTCTGCTGTCAAGGATGCAGACAGACTGCACGTGCATATTAATGAATCAGTAATGGATGAAACTGGTATGTCTGCGAGAGATTTGCTTTATTTTATTCACAGAATAAGATTGTTGAAAAGCATTAAAAGCATAAGTTTTCAGTGCGGTAACATTTCTTTGGCGGTTAAGATAATGAGTGAGCTGTTCTAAAGAGACAGATAGCTGACAAGCCGCTGCTGACGCGTGACGAGGCGAGGGTTGGCTCCTTCGGAGTGCCGAGTAGGACGTGGAACGTAGTGACACGACCGTCACGCAGTCTGCTGCAGCGGCTTTACAACTTAATGCCTTTTTTTGAATTTATTTTTGTGTCAAACACTTTAAATATGTAAAATTAAGTTTGATCAGCATTGCTTAAAAAAACACTTTGCAGTCTGTTGCTCGGAAGTAGTGTTTTACTTGGCAGTGGTTGCGCAACACCAGAAAAAACAGGCTATACTAAATACCAACAATTACAGTCGATGCAAATACCGCCATCTGTTGATACAGTGATTCTTGTTGCAGAGCCGCGTGATATTTACGAACATTTACGAACGCCAGTTGAGTGGATATATGAATGGGTGGTTGCAGCTGCGCTGAAGGAGAATGGTGTTAAAAGGTACACTATTACGTTCAACGCAACTACTCATGACTTGTTTAATGCTGTTGAAAATCCTGAGATACAAACAATTGTTGTTGCAGGCCATGGTGAATGGGATCATTGGTGTGCAAGCGACACCGATATTCATGAATACCAGCTTAAGCAATTTATTGAGCGCAACCACATTCCAAAAAAGAAAGGGTTGTTCATACGTCACACTTGTGGTGCAGATCGCTTCAGAAACGACGGCAGTGAAAAAATAGCTTTTGGAACTAGCGTTATGGACAACATTACAAAAACAAGAGGGTATGATTTCTTGTCATCTCCTTTTGATTACATTTTCAACCCGATTCCAGAATACAAGCCAGCACCAATAAAAATACAATACGCAATAATAAATAAGTACGTGGAAAGCTTCGTCGATAAATAATTAGTTCTCGTCAGAAAATATGTATATTCTTGAGTATGGAAATCTTTATATAATCTTAGTATATACTTTAATAT
>JACQMU010000014.1 GCA_016203425.1 Candidatus Woesearchaeota archaeon | reverse complement strand
TTGTTGTGTTATCTCTGCTGCCGTCATCAACAAAAATAATCTCTATCATGTGTGGCAGTGTGTAAAGAACGTTGTGTAATTGTGCGTACAATGGTTGTATGTTTTTTTCTTCGTTGTATACTGGTATTACTATCGACAAGTCCGGTTGCTTCATTTTATCGTTGATTTGCAGAAGTTGCTTTATAAACCTAATGCAGCAGGTTTTGATAAAATGTTTCAATCTTGTTTGTCGTTTTTTCCCACGTGAATAGCTGTTCAACTCTGCGCCTTCCTTGGTGTCCCATGCTGGTTCTTATTTGTTCATTGCTTAATACTTCAATGAGTGTTTGCGCCATGGCTTTTATGTCTCGTTGTGGTACAAGAATTCCGTTTACTCCTGATTGTACAAGGTCTCTTACCCCTTCAATGTCATATGCCACGACAGGTACTTCACAGGCGTTTGCCTCTGCGAGAACAATGCCAAATCCTTCACGTGTTGATGGGAGTGCAAGGACAGTTGATTTTTTTATTGCTCTTATCATTTTTTCATAATCTTTGATTTTGTTGAGAAAGTTAACATTTTTTAGTCTCAATGTTTTAGCCAGCTTTTTAAGATTTTCTTCTTCACTTCCAGTGCCTATGATTGTTAGTCGTGCAGTTGTGATTTTTTTGATGATAATAGCAAACGCATTAAGCAGGTCATCAACATGTTTGTGTGGTATGAGTCTTCCAACAAAAATTATGCGCTTGGTATTTGTTGGTTTTTGCTCGACCGAATCAATCAGTTTAATATCAACCCCGTTGTGTATGACTTGTATTTTGTTTTCATTAATTTTATATTTCTTGATGAGCTGGTTTTTTGTTCCGTTGCTCACTGTTAGTATTTTTGTAAATGGCAGTTTTAGTGAGATTTTCTCTCCGACTGCTGAAAGTGTGGAGCGTGTGAACCATTGGTCTTTTGTGCCTGAGCTTATGTCATGGACTAGTGCGATTGCAGGTTTTTTTAGCCAGTATTTTGCAAAAGGCAGTGTAAAAAGGGAGATGCCGTGTCCTTCTATGATGTCGTAATCATGTTCTCTTAGCCAGTGTTGTTGTGCGTGGAGAAAATGAATAAAATCTTTGAGTGTTCTATATGGCGGATTCTTAATTACAGGCCCTATGTGGTGCACAGGGATGTTGTCAACTTTTTCTTCATCTTTAACGCCAGTAATCCTCATGCACACAATGTCTACATGATGTCCTTTTTTTATTAGCCTTTTTGTTATCTCATAATATCTTTGTTCTCCGCCGCCGTGATAGTGCGGCACAAAAAAGTCTGTTAGATAACAGATGCGCATGTTGTTTTTGTTTGTGTGACGAGTTTATATAGGTTGTGAAGTGTTTGTTATTCTAGAAGTTAATTGTGTTGTTTGTTCCGAAGCAGTTTCCGCTTATTGTTGGGTTTTTGAGTACTACGTTTAATGCGTTCTGAAATACAATCGTGAAATTTTGTTGTAAAAATGTATTTGCAATGAAGACATTGAGTTGTGTCAAGGGGGGGAATCTCCCTGCTTTGTCAAAAACATAATAATCAAAATTACACAAGTCTCTAACTTTTCTGGCGGGATAATCATCTGGCGCGCGTGTTGTGTATGAAAAAAGTCCAGTCCTGTACGCGAGTAATCCTCCCATTTCTATTAATTCTTTTGTGGGATAATTTCGTTCCATCTTTCTTTTTTGTAGTGTATTAACCAAGTCCGTTATTTCAACACGTGTGGGTACGCGTTGTACATTCCCTATACTGCCGTCTTGTTCGTAGGTGTCTCCGTAGAAGAAGAATATTTTTGATTCTGGCGGCGTGTTATTTTTTATCCAGTTCATTGTTTCCCAAGTATACACATTCATGAGTCCATCAATAGGGCCGGTTGGCGTAAAATTTAGTTTTATCAATCCTGCCATGATAAACAAACTTATTAGCATGATGGTTATGTAGCTTGTATTTTCTTTTATCTTAGTGAGTGCGGCATAAACCGCAGTTCCAAAGAACATCGAGAAAAAGATTGGCCAATAAAACCTGAAATTAAATGCCCGCATTGAAAAACCAACATAATTAGTAAATCCTGCAACAATTGAGAAAATAGCAAATAATTTGTGGAAAAAAATATCTTTTCTTTTAGAGCACATTAAAAAGATTATTCCGATAGTAAGCACAAATAATATTGGATAACCAAAACTTCGCACATCAATAATTCCCCCACCACCGCTCCAGTCAGTCATTACGTAAAACTGAAAAGGAAAATGTACCATCCATATTTGTCTAAATATTTGAATGAAATAAAAGCTGATAAAGGTGGTGAGTGCGGTACTTAGTGCAAGTAACTTAAATTGCTCACCATCGAGTTTTTTAAGAATTATGGTGATTATTACAAAAAATGTTATGAATATCACTGCAAAAATGGTTGCAGCAGTATGGCCTAAGATAGTTCCAGCGATGAAGACTGTGAGGAAGAATGTTGCGTTTTTATTTTTTTCATATACGTTTAACAAGGCCCATAATGTTGCAACAAGAAAAAAATCTCCTAAAAGTGCAGGCCAGTTACCCCAAAAAAAAGCAGTTCTGTCTTCTATTATCGTGAACATATATGTCATTAAAGGCAATGATAACATTGCAATCTTCCGGTTATACTTGGTTATGATGAGATAAAAAATCAACCCCCCAATTATGGCTAAAGATACTGTGAGCAAGAGTATTGTATCATAAACTTCTAATCCTGAAACATATGAAAAGATGACGCTGATGTGGTTAAGTATTGGAGGATAAAAACCCACAGTGTCTTTTAAGCCCCCTGAGTAATATGGTGCTTCATATCTGTAGTTTCCCGTGTCTTTTATCCATTGTGCTCTTGTTTGGTGTTGGAATGTGTCGCTTGCAAGATAGCTGTATGGAAAATCATGTGCAATTCTGTGTCCCCAGCTGTCTGCTATGCCTATCCAGAGCATTGCGCCAATGAAAATCAATAGAGTGATGGTTTCAATTGCGCATTCTTTGTTTATTTTCATGTTTTTTGTGAAACTTTTTTAACTTTGAGGCAAAATATACTTATTAGTATAATTATTGGTGGTAAAATCCATGCTTGAATTTTGAGGGGTAGTCCAAAGAGTCCTAAATAATAACTAGTGATCCCTAAAATCGCTGCACTGACCGGTATGCTGATGATAAATCGTTCTGTTAGCGTGCTGTCTTGTTTCCAAATGAGTGTCACGAAATATCCGGGGATAATAAAGAGCCAGAAGAATGCTGCTGTTGTAGATGCTACAGTCGCAATTGTTTCGTTATAAAATACTATCTTCAGAAGAACAGCTGACAGCGCAAATAATATTGTCATGATTTTTATTTCACGTGTTTTAGAGGGTAATGTTGTTGTTGGGTCCAAAGCAAGCACCTCCAGGTGTTGGGTTTTTAAGAACTATGTTCAGTTTGTTTTCAAATACTTTTGTGAAATTGTGTCCTGTCAAGTTTCTTCTTATGATATTGTTGAGTTTTACCAGTTGTGGGTTTTTCCCCCAAGTGTCAAAAATGTAATAGTTGAAATTGCATAAATCCGCCATCTTTTTGTTTGTGATATTGTTCTCAACTGAATGTAAGCCGTAGCTTAGTTGGCCTTTCTTGTAGGGTAGTCCCGCACCTGCTTCTATGAGGTATTTTACTGAATAATTTCTTTCCAATGCCCCTTTTTCCAGAGTTTTTTTTAGTTCATCTATTTCTGTGCGGGCATTGATGCGGTGTGTGTTTCCAAGGCTTCCGTCTTGGTCATATGCCTCACCATAAAAAAATAATGGCTTTGAATCGTGTGGTGTGTTGTCTCTTATCCACGCCAAAGTTTGCCAAGTGTATTGATTCATAAGCCCATTAATTGCATCTGTTGGTTGATAATTAATTTTGATTAATAACATCATGATGAGCAAACTTAGGATTGCTGTCCCAATAAGTTTTGTTTTTTCACAAAATGATTTGAGGTGGGTATACAGGGCAATGCCGAATAATGGGGCTAGTGTGATCGGCCAGTAAAACCTGAAATTGAAGGCGCGGATAGTGAAACCAACATAATTCGTTAGTCCTGCAATGAGTGAAAAAATGACAAAAAGTTTCTGAAAAAACTTGCCTTTTTCTTCTTCATGGTTGAACACAGGTTGTCTGGAAAATAAGAGGGTTCTGAAGCCGAGTGCCATGATGATTAAAGTTATTGTGCCGAAGTGTTTTAATTGCACTAATCCCCCGCCAGAGTTCCAGTCTGTTTCTATTGTGAATGTGAATGGATAAATAATCATCCAGCTTTGTTTAAACAGTATTAAAAAATATGCGCTCACTGCGAGTGTGATAATCAATGCAATAATTATTCCTTTTAGATGCACCAGATTGAAACGATGGGTAATGAGTGAGGTTACTGTAAAAACGATGATGAATAACAGTGCAAATACTGTGGCTGCAGTGTGGCCTAATATTGTTGCCGACAATAAAATGCCTAAAAATATGGCGCTGTATTTTTTTTCAAAGTTGAACAAAATCCATGCGATTGCAACAAAGAAAAAGTCGCCGAGCAGTGCAGACCAGTGCCCCCATAAGAATGCGCGTCTGGTTTCAAGTATAGTGAAAATATAGGTGGTTAACGGCAGTGAAAGAAGTGCAATATTGATGTTCCATTCACGAAGAATAATGTAAAGAATAAGCATTCCTATGATAGTAAAAAGAACTGTTAAGAACAGGATAGTGTCATAAACTTCAAGCCCGGAAGAATATGATAGTAGCACACTTAAGTGATTAAGTATCGGTGGATAAAACCCAACAACATCTGTCAGTCCTGCTGAATAGTATGGTGCTTCATATCTGTAGTTTCCTGCGTCTTTTATCCATTGTGCTCTTGTTTGGTGTTGGAATGTGTCGCTGGCTAAATAACTGTATGGGAATGGATGCTGAATCTTATGTCCCCATGTGTCTGCTATGCCTATCCAGAGCATTATGCCAACAAAAATTAAAAGAAATGCCGCCTCAACTGTTGTTTCTTTTATGCGAACAATTGCCATGAGTTAATCAACTATCCTGTAGTCGTCAAATGTTTCTCTTGTTTTCTGCCATTCTTCTTTGGTTTTATTGTTTAGTAAATGTTCTGCAAGTTTGTTTGCCATGTCGATTGAGTGGTCTGTGTTGTTGTAGTTGAATAGTCCTTGTCGTCCAAGCACGTAGAGGTTTTCAATACTGTCTAAATAGTTGAGTACTGTTGCCAACTGTTCTTTGTATCCTATGTTATAAACAGGATAGCACCTGTTTATTCTGACACTGAAGTAGTCTTCGACGTCGTCGCGCTTTATAATATTCCCTTTTTCAAGGTCCACAATAACTTTTTCATAAATTTCTTTGTCAGTGAGCTTGAAGGTTCTGTCCTCAAATTCGCAGCCTACTTCTGCTGTCAGAACTGTTTTGTCAGGCGGTGCAATCTCTGTGCTGAAGTTTTTGAGTTCTGCCACTCTTGTGAAGATGAATTCTTTTTCAGGGAAGAACTTCCATTGGTCATCCATTACATTAGTTTTTTTTATTATTAAATAGACAATTATTAAGGATCTGTAGCGCAGATTTTTTACTGCATCTATGAC
>JACQMU010000013.1 GCA_016203425.1 Candidatus Woesearchaeota archaeon | reverse complement strand
GTCCAGTGGCTCAACTTGCACATCACTTTTATTAATCACTGCATGTTACCAACAAGAGTTATGACAGAAAAAACCAACGGAAACGGAAAAGACAGCAAAGATTTTGCACCTAAAAAGTTCTTATTTGTCTCAGAAGAAGCGCTTATTGGAGACTTGGCTTGGCAGGTAAAGCAGGAAGGACACCAAGTTAAGTATTTCATTCACGAAAAAGACTCGAAGGACATTTGTGACGGGTTCGTGGAAAAGTGTGATGACTGGCAATCGCTAAAAGACTGGGCAGACGTGATAGTCTTTGATGATGTTTTCTTTGGCGAAATTGCTGACAAGCTGAGAAAAGAAGGGAAGGCAATTGTTGGAGGTTCAGCATACACTGACCGTCTTGAAGAAGACAGAGAATTCGGACAGGAAGAACTAAAAAAAGTAGGAGTAAACGTACTGCCACACTGGGATTTCACAGACTTTGACGAAGCAATACAGTTTGTGTCGAAAAATCCTGGGCGTTATGTGCTGAAGCCGACATCAAAAACAGGGGAGAAAGAACTGCTTTATGTTGGGCAAGAAGAGGACGGCAAAGACATTCTACAACTGTTGGAGCATTACAAACGTGCATGGTCAAAAAAAATCAAGTTCTTTCAGCTGCAAAAATACGCCGCAGGAGTGGAAGTTGCAGTTGGTGCATTTTTCAACGGACAAGAATTCATCACACCAATAAACATAAATTTCGAGCACAAAAGAATGTTTCCTGGTGATATTGGACCGTCGACGGGCGAGATGGGCACACTTTGTTATTGGTCGCCACCAAATACAATATTCAGAGAGACGTTAGAAAAAATGAAGCCAACATTGCAGCAGTCAGGCTACGTTGGTTATATTGATATTAATTGTATTGTCAATGCACGCGGTATTTACCCGCTTGAGTTCACTTCAAGATTCGGATACCCAACTATAAGCTTGCATATTGAAGGTGTAACATCGCACTGGGGTGAATTTTTGTATTCATTGGCAACGAAAAAGCCGTTTGAGTTCAAAACAAAAAAAGGATTTCAAGTGTGTGTTGTTGTTGCCGTTCCCCCTTTTCCATTTTATGATATTGCCGCGTTCAAAAAATATTCAGAAGATGCCACAATTTTGTTTAAGAAGCCCGCCACAGAAGGTGTTCATCTTGGAGATGTTAAGTTGGTTGACGGTGATTGGCGTTTAGCAGGATACTCAGGCTACGCGCTCGTCGTAACAGGCGAAGGACAAACGGTAGAAGAAGCACGAAAACAAGTTTATCAGCGCGTGAAAAACATAATGATACCAAACATGTTTTACAGGACAGACATTGGAGTAAGATGGCTGGCGGATTCAGACAAACTCCACACGTGGGGGTACCTCTACTGAATGGTGCACTACACACGGTTTTCAGGGCAACTTATTAGTTTTGAATCACTCGATAAGCTGCAGCTTGAAGGCTTCCTTTGCGCCCCGTTCAAAACAAAGACGTGCATTGTTCACGTTCACGGCATGACTGACAATTTTGTCGGCCTCAGTATTATTGATAATCTGGTAAACGCAGCTTTTGCCAACAACTTTGCATTTTTCACTTTCAACAACAGGGGCATGGGTACGATTACTGTCTTTCAGCGCCTCAAAGAACACTTGATTTACAGGACTATTGGCACTTCTTTTGAAAATTTTAAGGATTGTGTGCTTGATATTCACGCCGTGCTTAAAATGTTGAAGAGTTATGGCTACAAGAATTTTATTTTGTCTGGCCACAGCACTGGTTGCCAAAAAATTGCGTATTATCAGTCAAGAAAACAAAGCAAGGCTGTCAAGGGGTTGATACTGCTTGCGCCTGCTGACGATCTTAATTGCCAAAAAAAAGAGTTGGGAAAAAGAAAGTTTAATGAGACGCTAAAAATCGCAAGAGATTTGGTCAGGAAAGGCAAAGGTAAAGAACTAATGCCGCCACAATTTGAACCGTCTTATTTCAGCGCAAAAAGATATTATGAATTATACCGGCAAGGCAGCATTGAAGGCAACCTTTTCAATTACGTGGGCGAGCTAAAAACACTCACAAAAATTAAAGTGCCAGTGCTTTCAGTTTTCGGAACAAAAGAAGAATTCACAGCAATGCCACTGAGAAAAATGTTGAAAAAATTGTCAGACAAGTTTCATCATCCATACTCCCGCGAAGCACTCATTAAAGGTGCAGACCATTGTTTTTGCCGTTATGAAGAAGCATTACAAAAAGCTGTTGCCAAATGGCTGAAGAATTTGGTAATCTAAAAAGAAAATCGACCACGACCACTCATAGACTGGTCGGATTCTCATCCTTCTGGCTCGGATTGATTTTCTTTTATAACCAAAGACCTATCTGAATGTCTTTGGTTGATATTGGAAGACAACAATTTCTTATTAATCGCTTTTGTCTTCCAATATAGTCCCAAAAATTTTCACTGACAAAACCATGATCGGTCTTCCGACCACCAGTCACAAACTTGTGGAAAATTTTTGAGGACTAAAATTCAGTTAATTTCTTGGCATTTGCTGTTGAAACAATTGTTGTATTGCCTTTTCTGTCAGTAATCTTTTCTGTATTGACAAAGCCGCCCAGCGTTAGTTTTTCAATCCTGCGTTGGAACGTCTTATAATTCATAGACTGGTCAGTCTTTTTGTACAAGTCAAACAAATCACCAATCTTTTTGCCGGAATGCTGGCTCACAAGCGAAAGAATGCCTTTTGCCTCATCTGGCAAATCTTCTTTATTATGCCTTGAGAACTCGGTAACTTTCTCAACAGCAGATTGTGCGTGTTCCATTAGAATGCGTTTTGAACTCTTTTCCTCAGCACACAAGCCAGACTCCCTCAAAAGAAACAAGCCAGTACGAATGTCTTTGCTTTCAGCAGCATGAGACAGAATTGCATTAAATGCATCAGAATCCCAAGCACCAGGAACAAACGCATAACCAACACGCTGTTTCAAAATTTCTTTTGTTTCCTCACCAGAATAAGGCTTAAACTCAAGAATCTCTGCAATCAAACGGGACTTAACACGATCCTCAATATTTTCCAACCAAGATTTGTAATTTGTAATTAAAATAACCGTCTTTCTCAGAACATCATTCAGAATCGCATAAAGAAAATCTGTTTCCTCTACTTTGTCAACTTCGTCAAAAACAAAAACAACTGTTTTTTTGTTAACAATATTTTTAACAACATCAAACAACTCTTCAGTATTTTTATTCTGCGTAAACTTAAAATCAAGCTGGGCGCACAAATCCATCATAATTTTGTACGTTGTGTTTTTCTGCCAGCAATTGACGTAGATGGGGATGACTTCATCAGTAGTTTCTTCCAAATCACGCAACACCCAACGCACAGCAGCAGTCTTTCCTATGCCTGGAGCTCCGCAGATAAACACATTTCTGCCATTCCTGCCCTGCATTAAAGGCTTAATGCAATTAGCAACATGATGCTGCTGTGCTTCCCTGTAAGGCAAAAGCTTAGGAACAAAATCCAAATCAAGTGCGTCCTCATTCTTGAACAATGATTCGCCGCTGCCCAAAAGTTCCTTGAAAAGAGCCATTGTGTAGAATTTCAAAGGGCAGTTTATAAAATTTTCTAAGATTATAGCCCGTTGCGCTTCCACTCTGGCCAACTATCAACTTCACGAGAATTTTCGTCAAGAACTGCATCCAGATTCATAACAGCAGCATTCTTTCTTTCAGCTTCATTCGCGTAAATGCGTTCACAAAAACAGTACGCAACAAATTTTTTGGCAGTAACATTTTCGCGTATTGCATACTTATCACTTCTTTCAAGCCTAACATTCAATTTTTTGCTTTTTGCAAGAATCGCTTTATCAAGTGATAGTACTGCTGCTTTTTGAGTCTTGCATTCTACCCCTTGAACATAGTTCCTGTCTGTTTTAATAACTTTTTTTCCATCTTCAAGCAAATCATATTCAAGTGTTGCTCTAAAAGAGCGTGATTCAATTCCATGAGTAATTGTTACCATTTCATCAACCACAATGTCTGTTAACACTGCTTTTCTGCCATAATGCGCTTCAGTTTTTTTTCGTTCTTCAAATTTGTTTCCAACATATTCTAAAGCACTTTTTCTATCATGCTTTGCATTACCTTCTATTGAATAATCACCCATGCAATAAAAAGTTTAGAGCCAGTTTATTAACCTTACGATTTCTTTTTTGAGACTTTACTTGTTTTTTCTTTCTTCGCTTTCGTTGCTTTACCAATCATTTTAAACCCGCAATATTTATGAAGAACTTTCGGAATCAAAACAGTGCCATCTTTTTGCTGGAAGTTTTCAAGAATCGCAACAACAGCACGAGACGTAGCAACACAAGTGCTGTTGAGGGTATGAACATATTTCCGTTCAACACCATCCTGATACTTAATATTGAGGCGGACTGCTTGATAACTTGTGCAGTTAGAGCACGACACCATTTCACGATAAGCATTTTGCACAGGCATCCACACGTTAACATCATACTTCTTTGCTGCAACAATGCCGATGTCACCTGTGCAAACATTAACAACACGGCCGTGCAAGCCCAAACTCTGGAAGAACTCAACAGCGTTTTTTATAAGTTCCTCATGAAAATGCCACGAATCTTCAGGCCTGCAAATAATTAATTGCTCCACTTTGTTAAACTGATGCACGCGAAAAATTCCCTTTGTGTCCTTGCCATGCGCACCAGCTTCCTTGCGGAAATTTGTGCTAAAGCCAACCATTTTAACAGGCAAACATTCGACAGGCAAAAGCTCGTCCATAAACTGTGCAGTACAAGGGTGCTCAGATGTTGCAATCGCGTACAAATCCTCTCCATCAATCTTGTAAAGCATTTCTTCAAAATCACCCAACGACGTCACGCCCTCATACGCTTTTCTGTTTATCATAAACGGCGGAACAAAAAGCGCATAGCCTTTTTTGCGCATAAAATCAACAGCATATCTTGTCAATGCCATCTCAAGCAACGCAGCCTGTTCCTTTAGGAAATACCATCTTGCACCAGAAATTTTTGCAGCACGCTCCAAATCAACAAGCTTCCACTTTTTCAGAATTTCTTCATGACCAAGCAGTTCAAACTTAAACTTAGGAAGCTTGCCAAACTTTTTTACAACAACATTGTCAGCATCATCCTTGCCAAAAGGAACAGAATCATGCAGCGTATTAGGAATTCTTAACAACAAACCCCGAATCTTTTCCTGTAACTCATTTAATCCAGATTCATGAGCAACAATAGTTTTTGGCATTTCAGCAGCTTCTTTAATAACTTTAGAAGCATCCTTGCCCTGCTTTTTTAACGCATTAATTTCCTGCGAAATTGTGTTTCTTCGATGGCGCAATTCATCAACCTTGCCTTTTAGTTCACGCCATGTAGCATCAAGCTTCAAAACTTCATCAAACTGTTTTAAAACATCAGGATTTTGGCGCCTGCTAAGATTTTCGCGCACAACACTTGCATGTTCGCGAGCGTAGTTAATGTCTAGCATATCAATGCAGTATCTATTGTTTG
>JACQMU010000011.1 GCA_016203425.1 Candidatus Woesearchaeota archaeon | reverse complement strand
GTGCTGCTCCTGGCTCAAAAACCTCGCAAATAGCGCAGTACATGAATAATGATGGGATTTTGGTTGCAAATGATGTTAAGGGCTTGCGTCTTGCTCCTTTGGGGATTAACGTACAGCGTATGGGCATTTCTAATTGTGTTTTAACTTTGATGAAGGGTGAGGGTTTTAAGGACATTTTGTTTGACAAAATTTTGCTTGATGCTCCTTGTTCTGGCACTGGGACAATAAGAAAGAGCTTGAAAACAATTGATATGTGGAATCCTGGGATGATTAAGCGTCTTGCTGCTGTTCAGCGCCGCCTGATAACAACTGCGTGGGGTGTGTTAAAGCAGGGCGGCCGTCTTGTCTATTCAACTTGTTCTTCAGAGCCTGAGGAAAATGAGGCAATTATAGATTTTTTGTTAAAAACGCAGAAAGATGCTGTTGTTGAAAAAATCTCTTTGTCTTTAAATCACAATCCTGCAATTACAGAATTTGAGGGTGAAAAATATGATGCGTCTGTCAAAAACTGTTTGCGTTTGTGGCCGCAGGATAATGATACTGAGGGTTTTTTTGTTGCGTCTGTGAGGAAAGAATGATGAGAAAACAGCTGGCTTTGCGCTTCATTATTTTTTGCGGCTTGTTAACCACAGCTTCATTGCTTTTGTTAGTATCCAGCAATTTTTCTGAAAGTGCTGTAATAAGTGTTTTGTCAACTTTCGCATTGATTATTTTTCTTGCTGTTTTTATTGCTTGGTTTGTTTTAAGAAAAAGTTAGTTATTTGTTCTTCACCAGATTTACTGGCTTGCCTTTCAGAAATCCTTTGATGTTTTCCACTGTCGTGTCAAGTATTCTTTGTAATGCTTCTGCTGAATTGAATGCGTTGTGTGGCGTGATGAAAACATTAGGATACTCGACAAGTACGTGTTGTTCTAAGACTGTTTTGAGGTTGTATTGTTTTTGGAATTCTTTTGATAATAGTTGTTTTTCTTCTTTGAGTGCGTTTTCTTCTTCGAGAACATCAAGTCCTGCTGCTGCAATAATGCCTTGTTTTATGCCGTCGAGCAATGCTGCAGTCTCAATCAGCTTTCCGCGCGCAGTGTTTATTATGATTACTCCTTTTTTGAGTTTTTTCAGGTTTTTTCTGTTAATCAAATGGTGTGTTTGTTTTGTGTATGGTGTGTGGAGCGTGATTACATCTGATTTGGAAAATACCTTATTGACGTTTGTGTAGGTAAATCCTAACTCTTTTGCTGCTTGTTTGTTTGGAAAAAGGTCGTATGCTATGACGTTCATGCCAAATCCTTTTGCCATTTTTATTACGTGCAGACCTATTCTGCCTGTGCCTATAACACCTAATGTTTTTCCTTTGAGGTCAAATCCTCTTAGTCCTTCGTATGAAAAGTTGCCTCGCCGTGTTTGTTCGACTGCATCATAAATTCTTCTTGAAATGTTCAGCAACAGTGCAAATGCGTGTTCTGCGACAGTATTTTCTCCATAAGTCGGTACATTTGATACTGGGATTCTTCTTTTACTGCATGGTGCTAAATCTACGTGGTCAAATCCTGTTGACATTGTTGTTATAAACTTTAGTTTTGGCAGTTGTGAGAGTGTTGTTTTATTAATTATTGAGCCGACAAATACGCAGAGAATGTCTGCATCTTTTATTTTTTGAACATTTTTGTTGTCGAGTTTTTCTTCAAAGAATGTCCAGCTACATTGCGGCAGTCTTTCCTTAAGATATTTTTGTTCCCACGGCTCAAGCTCAAATGCTGCAATCTTTTTTGGCATTAGTCTGCAAAAGAATGTTGTGTTTAAATATTTTATCTCATGGACAGATGCGGTATGGCCCGTAATGTTCTCGTGGTGGTTCTGGTCTTTGTTGTTCTTCATCAGGGGACGGTTCTTGTCGTTTTGGATATCTTGCAGTGTATTTCTGCCATTCTCCAGTAAATGGATTGCGAACTGTTTTTATTGTTGTGTTTCTGAAATAACTGTATTGGTCTATTTTTTCATCTAAAACAGTTTTTGGTTTTTGTTCTTCTTCTTTGCGTTGCCCATCATACGCAGAATATTCTTCAAAAGGATCGTATAATTTTTTTGTTGGGTTGCAAATCTCTGGCCAAACAGGATACTTTTGTGCATGGGGCTGTTCTTCGCTCATGCAGGAAAGAAGTGCTAAACTGTTCTTTTTAATATTGTGACAAATCAAAAGTTTTATTGCGCGTTTTGACATATTTTCAAGAATATTGACATGGAAAGGTTAAGTTTTTAAACTCTGAGAATTATAGAAGCAGCTATGGGGAAAAAGAACAACACTAACCAGACAGTGTGGAAATTGTTGCAGATGGATCTTGCTGTCCAGAAGGATATTAGTCGTCAGATTATTAACACGCGTGCGTTGGCAAAGTATTTGATAAAAAAATACAGCCTTGCGCAGAGCGGCCTTGATGCAGTGATTTCTGCTATTCGTCGTTTTGAGAATGAGGCACAGTTTGAAGAGGAAGAAAAGATTTTGCACCACATTTTTAAGGAGTCTGTTATTGCAACGCGAAATAATATTGCGTGCCTGACACTTTCGTTGACCGTAAATGATTTGGTTAAGCGCTGGACAAATGCTGGGAAACTTCCTCCTGCGCGCGTGACAAGCGGCCGTCGAACAATCAAGATAATGGTTGACCAGCCTGACATTAATTTGTTTAAGGCAATGTTTGCTTCTGATGAAATTATCAAAATTGAAGAAAACTTGAGTGAGATTTGTGTTGTTGTCAGCGATCGTGCTGTCATGACTAAAGGTGTTATGGCGAGGATTGCAAATGAATTGGCGCTTGCCAACATTAATATTCATGAGCTTATTGTCTGCCCCCCTGAATTTTTGATTTATGTGAGGCAGTCTGACATTGTGCGCGCGCATGAATCAATTTTGAAGCTAAGCCAGCCGCAATAAAAAAAGATTTATATATTGCATTTTCCGCTTATGAACAAAAAGAGGTTTTTATGGTTCGTGTCGCAATAAACGGTTTTGGAAGGATTGGTCGGCAGGTGTTACAGGCAGGCATTGCTGACCCGAAAATTGAGTGGGTTGCTGTTAATGATTTAACTGACACAAAAACTTTAGCACATTTGCTGAAGTATGATTCTGTTTATGGTCCTTTTCCTGGTTTGGTTGAATGCACTCCAAATTCGCTTAAGGTTAATGGCAGGGAAATTAAAGTGCTTGCCGAAAAAAATCCTGAAGACCTGCCTTGGAAGAAGTTAAATATTGATGTTGTGGTTGAAAGCACTGGTTTCTTTACAGAAAGAGAAGGTGCAGAAAAACATTTGAAAGCTGGTGCAAAAAAAGTCTTGATAAGTTCTCCTGGAAAAAATGCAGACATTACTGTTGTTAAAGGTGTTAATGAGCATTTGTATGACAAAAAGAAGCATAATATTGTCAGCAATGCTTCTTGCACGACAAACTGTCTTGCCCCCATAGTAAAAGTGTTAAATGATAATTTTAGTATCAAAAAGGGTTTTATGTTGACTGCGCATGCGTATACTGC
>JACQMU010000012.1 GCA_016203425.1 Candidatus Woesearchaeota archaeon | reverse complement strand
CAAATCATTATCCATCGCTTTCTCAAACTTATGTTTGACATCAAAAATTAATTTATCAACCTTAGAATTGTCTTCAGTGGTTTTAGGTTCATCAAGCTTCTGCACAAAATCCCACAACCTCTGCAAAGAATTCTTCGCGGCATCCAAACCTTCAAAAGTGAAGTTCAACTGCTGACGATAATGAGTGGACAACAACAAATAACGGATAGCAACAGATGAATAACCTTTTGCTAAAACATCCCGCAGAGTGTAAAAATTACCCAAAGACTTAGACATTTTTTGCCCGTCTACGAGAAGCCAGTCATTGTGCAACCAGTAATTAACAAATTTTTCACCAGTCATTGGCTCACTCTGAGCAATCTCATTCTGGTGATGCGGAAAAATAAGGTCAACACCACCAGTATGAATATCAAAATGACTGCCTAAATATTTCATGCTCATAGCACTACATTCAATATGCCAGCCAGGACGGCCTTTGCCCAAAGATGTTTCCCAAAAAACATCCCCATCATCAGGAGTCCAAGCCTTCCACAAAGCAAAATCCCGAACATGCTCTTTATCATACTCATCCTTTTTCACACGGCCACTTGCACCAGCCTCAAGCTGTTCAACAACAATATTAGCTAATTGGCCATATTTTTTGAACATACCAATTTTGTAATAAACAGAGCTGTCTTCGCCTTTATACGCAAAACCACCATGCAACAATTTTTCAATTATGCCAACCATTTCAGCGATATGCTCTGTAGCTTTAGGATAGATGTCTGCCGGAAGAATGTTCAAAGCCTGCAAGTCTTCAAAAAAAGCTTTTGCATAACGCTCAGTAAATTCTTTGAGTGAGATGCATTCTTTTTGTGAGTCTCTAATTGTTTTGTCATCAACATCAGTCAAGTTCATCACGTGCTTAATTTTGAAACATTTGTAAAGCAAGTATCTTTTCAGCAAATCACCAAAAATATATGCACGATAATTTCCCAAATGCGGATAGTTGTACACTGTAGGGCCACAAGTATACATGCCTGCATGACCTGCAACAATAGGCTTAAATGATTCCTTTTTTCGCGACAAAGTGTTGTAAAACTTCAGCATCAGGCAGCAGAAGAAGAACGTGTTTTAAAAACCTCACTAATTTCAACCAGTGTGTATCACTGGTGGCGAACAATTGTGTGGAAATTAGTGATGGTGCTCAAGAAGCGCCTTGTGGTCTATTTATTGGCGGTTCTTGACACATAGCGAATTTCCAACAGTTGTATAAAATCAACAATCGCCACGCTTTGGCTGAAAGCTAAGATCATCAAAAACATCAACAACACCATCTAATGATTCCACATCTTTTACTTTATCCTCAGGAATTCTGCCAATAATATCCGGAAAGAATTCAGCTTCCAACAAAATCTCAACACCCAAAGCAACCAGTTTCTTTTTAAGCTCTTCAGGAGCATGATAAGGTTCCTTTGATTGTTCCGGCTTGTAACGAATGAAATACATTTTAATTCAAACGCACAATAAAACATATATAAATCTTACTCTTTTCTTCAACAACAATGGACAACAAACAATTCTTCCTCAACAGATATCAACAATTAGGGGGCACAATAAAAGAAATAGAACTCAGAAAAAGCATAAGAGTTAACACACTAAAAATAAGCCATGAACAATTCCAACAAAGAATGAAATCAATTGGCGTCAAGCTCACAAAAATTTCTTTTGTGCCTGACGGATATTATGCAGAAGCGCCATTCTCTCTCGGAGCAATAACAGAATATTTACTCGGCTATTATTACTTACAAGAAGCAGCAGCACAATTGCCTGCGCAAATCTTGGCACCAAAAGAAACAGACATTGTGCTTGACATGTGCGCAGCACCAGGAGGCAAGACAACACAACTATCACAATTAATGAACAACAAAGGAACAATTGTAGCTGTCGAATACAAAGAACACAGAATTATTTCTTTGTGCACAAACCTGGAGAGAATGGGAACAGAAAACGTAATTGTTCTGAAAACAAACGCAACAAATTTGCCACAATCAAAACTAAGATATAACAAAATCCTGCTGGACGCACCATGCTCTGGAAATTATGTGACTGACAAAAACTGGTTTTCCAAACGAACACTCGACGGCATAAAAAAAAGCCAGCAAATACAACAACAATTATTGAGGACAGCAATCAATTTACTAAAAGAGAACGGCACTCTTGTTTATTCCACATGCAGCCTTGAACCAGAAGAAAATGAGCTCAACATACAATGGCTGATAGACAATTTTAACGTAAAACTTGAGAGGATAAATACAGAGATTGGAGATTCAGGAATAACAAACGTTTTCGGACAAAAACTCCACAATGATATTAAGCTCTGCAAACGATTCTGGCCACACAAAACAAACACAGAAGGATTCTT
>JACQMU010000020.1 GCA_016203425.1 Candidatus Woesearchaeota archaeon | reverse complement strand
GCTATCAACAAAGTATCACAACTTATTTTCTTATTCACACCTTTTTCTGTAACTTCTGCAAATATTTTTTTTCCTTTTGAGTAAACTTTGTTTGTTGTTGTTTCTAACAAAACTTGATGTTTTTGTTGGCAAATTTGTGTGAATTTTTGTGAGATTTCTTTGTCTTCGTTTGACAGCAGTAGTTGTCCTCGTTGTATTATAGTGACTTTTGTTCCGAGGCTGCCGAAGAAGTGTGCAAGTTCTGCTGCAATGTATCCTCCACCTATAATGATTAATTGTTTTGGCTGTTTTTTGAGCCTCAATGCGTCATCTGATGTGATGAATTGCGTTTTGTCAAGCCCTTCTATGTTTGGAATGCTTGGCCGTGTTCCTGCTGCGATAAAGATTTTGTCTGCAGTGATTGTGTCGTTGCCGATGTCGAGAAGCTTGTGTCCTGTGAATTTGGCTGTTGTTTTGTACACAGTTATGTTGTTTGTCTGCCTGTTTCCTTGTTCGATTCCTTGTGCTTCTGTGTCGACAAAATTATTAACTCTGTTGATGAGCTGCTGCCAGTTTATTTTTGTTATTTTTGAGGTTATTCCAAACAAGTGGCTTTCTTGTATTGTTTCTGCCACGTCTGCGCTGTGGATGAGCATTTTTGATGGAATGCATCCTTTGTTTAAGCACGTGCCGCCAAATGGTCCTTGTTCGACAACCGCAACAGTTAATCCTTGTTCTGCTGCGTATGCTGATATTTCAAGCCCAGAGCCTGCTCCTATAACTATTACATCGAACTTTTTCATTAATGCCTCTTTTTATTCATGGATTGTTCTTAGTGAATATAAAGTTTTCTTTCACAAACTATTTTAAGCTTATTTATGTTCTTTCTTGCCATGCAGGAATTGATTACGAAAATTTCCCCAATTTTTGTTATTTTTGTAGTGGGTTATGTTCTTAAGAGAATTAATTTTCTTGTGCAGGATCATGCAGAATTGTTTCTTAAGCTTATAATGTATGTGGTGTTGCCCGGGCTTATCGTGCCGGCTTTTGCCAGCATTCCTTTGTCTGCTAATCTTGTTGTACTTCCTTTTGTTTCTGTATTTACTATGTTTTTTACATTAATTGTTGCATTTATTGTGGCTACTATGTTGTCTTTGCCTAAGCAGACTAAGGGGACTTTTGTTCTTGCGAGCAGTATTATGAATCTTGGTTTGGCTTTGTCTTTTTATCAGGCAGCATTTGGTCAGGATGCTATTGCGTATTTTCTTTTGTTGATTCTCGGCCATGATGTTGTGTTGTTTACATTGCTTTATTATTTGGCTTGTTTTTATGGCAGCACTGATCACGTTTTTAGCCATCATAAGGCTTTCAGGAAATTGTTTTTGTTGCCGCCATTGTGGGCTGTTGTTGTTGGGCTTGTGTTGAACATTACAAAAACACAGATTCCTTATTTTATTTTGCCGTCATTAAATCTTGTGGGAAGCTTATTTACCCCTTTGTTGATGCTGGCGTTGGGTGTTGTTTTTACTGTTCCTGAAAGATTGTCATTAAGGTTGTGTTTTCCTTTAGTTATTCGTTCAGGTTGCGGTCTTTTTATTGGTTTGTTGGCGTCAGAACTTTTTAGTCTTGAGGGTGTTGTGCGCGCTGCTGTTGTGCTTGGCAGTGCTGCTCCTGTTGGTTTTAATACTTTGGTGTTTTCAACGATTGAGAATCTTGACAAAAAACTTGCTGCGCAGATAGTTTCTGCTGCGCTTATTCTTGGGGGTTTTATGCTGCCTTTATTGCTGTATTTTCTTTCCTAACAAGGTTTTGTGCTGAATTCCCCGCCTTCGCAGTTCAATCCTCGTTGTCCGCATGGCAGTTCGCACGTTACTGCACGCTTGCTGCAGGTTGATGCAAATGATGCTGGGTTGCCAGTCATTGCTGCGCAGAAAGAATCTGCTGCATCGCAGTTTGTTCCGTGCTGGAAGAAGCATGTTTCTTTTACAGAATGTGATGATGGTGTTAATGTTCTGAAGTACGGCTTGTCGAGTTGTGCGCTTGCTTTGAAAGCTGCTTGTCCTGTGAGTTTTTGTTCAGCAAAAATTGTGAACAGGAATACAAGTGCAAGTATTGCTGCGCACGAGACCAGTACAACTGGCAGTATTTCTTTTGAGCTCACCATTTTTTTATAACAAATGAACTTTAAGTATAAAAGCGTTACTGCGTGCAAAGCAAAGTTCACAGTTATAAAATGAATACGCCGACGGTGGCAGGTGCGACGCGTTTGTTTCGCAAACGCTGTTCAGCACCCCGAAGGGGGCAACCCCTGCTTCACCGCACGCCACGTCGG
>JACQMU010000023.1 GCA_016203425.1 Candidatus Woesearchaeota archaeon | reverse complement strand
TGTGTATAAAATTAGTTAATTTCCGCTAACACTAAAAAAATCTATCGGGATTTTTTGGTGCGCAAAAAATTGCTCTGCAATTTTTTAGCGTATAGTGGATGATAATACATACCACAATTAACTTCATCCACTATACATTAACCAATATAGCTCTGTTCTTTATCCATCCTGCCATGAAGTTTTGAGATAGCGCCCTGCTGGATGCCTGCCATTTCCTTGCGGTACATACGCATCTCGTCATCAATGTGCTTCATTTCTTTAGTCAACGACTCAAGATGCAATGTCATGCCAAGCTTCTGGCTGAGTGCAAGAAGGATTTCGCGAGCACTCGCAATGCCCAAAAACATCGGGTGACCAAATGTTTCAGCAAGAACAATAACTGCGTTCAAGCCACGCCTTGAAGCAAGCCCTGCAAGCACGCCAGTAACTCCAATAATCGGCCCAACAACACCAAACAATTCTGTTTTCAAAGAAGTACCCTTCACAAACTCTGCAACTGTTTTCCTGTTTGCGCCAATACAGTACACCTGCGGCTTTTTAGGCACGTGACGCAAAGCAATCCCTCCAAGCGTAACAACGTCACTGCAGCCAAGCTCTTGCAAAATACCAATAAATGTTTCACAAAAACCATAACATGCAGTTTCAGTCACAGGCTGAGCATCACCCACAAGCAAAAGAAGGTCGCGCTTTGGCGTCAAAACATGCCACAACTGAATGCTTGGAAGCTCAACAAGATTTTTTTCATTAACAAAAACAGTGTGCGGAAGCTCACCCGACCAAAACTCAACAATCTTTTTAGCCTTCAATTCCTGCTTCAAAAAATCAACAGCAATTTTGCCAACATTACCGATGCCAGGCAAGCCTGCAATTAAGATGCTGTTTTTCAGCTTTTGCTTTTTTCCAGACCAAACAACTTCCCAAGTCATAATAACCCCTTCATCGTAAGTTCAGGCTCCTTTGCCTGCCGACGATACGACGCATACTTGTCAAGCGGAGAATATTTTACGGGGCGCACAGTGACCGCAGACGAACCACACGAGCAGACAGCATTCATGGTGAATTTCCTGCAATTCTGGCAGTACAATATATGCTCCATCACTCATCATGCCTCTTAAACTCAACAAACAACTTGTTTTTTTCAGCGAACTTAACAATCTTGTCAACAACATCTTTAAGAATTTTTTCAGCAGACTTGTAATCCTCAGACTTAACAAGCACGTGATACGTGCCAGCACCCTTGTAGCGAATTCGCGCAGCATCCTTCGTACAAGCGGCCAATGCACCCTTAATTAACAAAATACCATTTGGAGCATAACTTGTCAAAAACAAATCACCAGACAACTCAACTTCAGGAGGCTTTATTCTGGCTTTAATCGCGCCACTCAAATCATTTGCAACTTTCTTATCAAGAAATTTCTCCAAAGAAACAGCATCCTGAGAAACAGCAACAAACGCACCAAACAAAGACTGATACTCAGACAACAATTTATCAGCAACCTTTTCATACAGCTGAATAACACTCTCACCACGCTGCTTTGCAACATGCTCAACAATCTTTTCAGCCAACTGCTGTTCTTTAATCTCATTTAGTTTCTGGCGCTTTTGTGTTTCATTAACTCTACGCAAAGACAAATCAATATGCCCCTTCTCCCTGTTAACCGAGAGAACCTTGCAAACAATTTTTTTGCCTTCCTTAACAAAATCACGCATGTTACGAATCCTGCCAGGAGCAACCTCAGAAATATGAACCAACCCAGTACGGCCATTATACTCATCCAAAGTAACAAAAACAGAATGCGGCTGAATATTAGTCACTGTACACAAAACAAGCTCATCTTCCTGTGGAAAACCATCTCTCTTGAGTAACATTGAATCGAGTAAATGAGTTTCTTTTAAAAATGTTTAGTGTAAAATATTATTCTTGTTTATTCTCAGGCGGACGCAATGATTCATACTTCTAATCAGATAAATTCATATCTGCCATCAGAAAGATTTAAATAGTAAATGCTATTACAAGAAGCTATGCTAACGTTCAAAACAAAAGTTGGTGCAAGAGGACAAATAGTCATTCCAAAGATAGTTCGAGAAAATCTCGGCATAACTGAGAATAAAACAGTCTTTCTCGAGCTTGAAGAGAAAGCACTGCGGCTATTTGTTGCTGAAGGCAAAAACATATTGAAATCATGGGAAGATATTGCTAAAAAAGATGGAGGCAATGTTTCAAAAACGTTTATTTACGGCGACAAATTGTACGAGGAAATCTTCTCAAAATGATATATCTCGATGCAAACTTTTTTGTTTTCGCACTCTTGGACCAAACAAAAAAAGGAGAAAAAGCAAGAGAAATCCAAAAGAATATTATTGAAGGACAAATGCGCGCGTTCACATCAGTTTTGGCACTTGATGAAGTCATGTTGGTGCTTTTGAAGAACCAAAAAAAACACCTTTTAAGAAAAGCAATTGAAGACATTTATGCCACCCCAAATCTTGCTGTCCGCGAAGTTCCATCACTCACAGCATTGCGCGCACTACATTTTATCGAAACAACCGG
This sequence comes from Candidatus Woesearchaeota archaeon, assembly GCA_016203425.1. Lineage (GTDB taxonomy): Archaea > Nanobdellota > Nanobdellia > Woesearchaeales > ARS49 > JACQMU01. The sequence goes on along the minus strand of JACQMU010000023.1, from coordinate 902 downwards.
ATTAAAACCAAGAGATGCTCTTCACTTAGCTGTTATGGAACATTTACAACTGACAACAATTCTAAGTGACGATGCAGATTTTGATAAAGTGAAACACATAAAGAGACAAAAACTAGAGTAGTGCAAAATAATTATTGCTGTTTCTTTTGAGACAAATATGCACAGAAATCATCAAGAGCTTTCATAAACACATCTTTAGCAGCTGGCGAGCTGCGATCGTATTTGTCTGTACATTTGTGCACTATGCCAGCTAATTCTGTCGAGTCATCTAACACAACATCGCAATTCTCATAAAACTCATCACGTGCCAAATGATTCCTGCACGCATGAATTGCCTCAATGGTTTTCTTCACCAACTCCACATCACGCGTTCTAACAACAACTGTTTCTATCCAGTAAGGCACTGCCTGTTTAGGATCCCACGGCGCATCATGATACTCATTTATTACTTGCGAGATTTCAACAAGAGGAGCTTCACCAACATAAGCAAGAGTCTTGATAAACAACTGCAAAAGTTTCTGCTGGTCAGATACGGCAATTTCCTGATACAATGTTTTGCGAACAGACTCCAGAGAAACTTTATCAACAATGTGCTGTGCTAAATACTCATCAATAATTTGTGTGCATCGCTCGCGCGTTTCTTTTGTTGAACAATTTGGCAGAAGAATTGTTGTCAAAGAATCAATACAATGATGCACTAATTGAGTATCACCAGAATGCAAAACATCATTATACAAATCTGCACCGAGAGCTTCCAAAGAGTTATCGTTCACCATTTTAATTTTATTTTATCATGCGCACATCGGAAATTGTTACTTGCCGGTATTCTTCATGTTTTTTACTATCACTTTCGTGCGTGTAAATTGTGGCCAAATATCTAATCGAAGGGCCCATTACCATTG
>JACQMU010000168.1 GCA_016203425.1 Candidatus Woesearchaeota archaeon | reverse complement strand
GGCAAAAAGCTGAAAGAAAAGTTTGGCGGTATTTTGGAAATTAGTTGTCGTTTGCACACAAAGAGTCACTTAACCAGTAAGGATTTGTATCGTGTTAGTGTTCTTTTCAAGTCTTTGCCGTTTAACAAAGGCGACATAATAAAATTTAATGATGAAGAATGGAAGATTCTTCTCATCAACAATCAAGTGCAACTGCAAAACATTAGAAACGGTGAAAAAAAGTGGGTGAAGCCAGAGGTTGTTGAAAATGTGTTGAAGGTGTGAAGTTTGTTTTGAAACAAAGTTAGGATTATCTCTTTAGCAGTTTTTTAATTGTTTCACTGCTTTTCTTTTGTTGTTCTGCGGTTGCTCCTAATTGTATTCCGTGTTTTTCTGCTAGTCTGTGTATGTCTTGTATTGTTAGATTTAAAAGTTCTGCTGCTTTGCCTATTGCAATTCTGCCTGATTCTACTAAATTCAACACGTATTCTTCTGCCCCAAGATAAAGTAATTGTCTGAGTGCTGTTGTTTGGTCTAAGTATTCTTCTTTTGCGCGCAGTTTTGCAAGTGTTAAAATTTCTTGTGGTATTCTTAATGGGTAGGATATTGTTTCCATTTTATATTCCTCCTATTGTTTTCATTGCTTCTTGATAGTTTTCTTTGCGCACTAATGTGTGTAAACGATTTAATGCATTTATGGCATCTTGTTTTGTGATTTTGTGTTTTAGTGCCAGTAGAGCCACGGCGTCTATTGGTGTTATGAATGGGATTTCGCGTAATTCTAAGAGTGAAAGGAATTTTCTGTCATCACTGATTATTGCATCTGCTTGAAGGAATTCGAATAGTCTCAGGGCTGCGCATTCTCCTGCACCCAACCCGTTTATTTGTTCGTGATTGGTGGTTGCCACACTTATTTTATTTTTGTGCACAAGTTCTTCCACGATAAAAGCATCTTCATACATTTTTTCTTTTCCTTTCAAAACCTCTTCATATACTTGTTTTGGCATAATGCATTTGGCGAACAAGGTGATTTTCTCTAAAACGCCTGATTTGGCGAGTTTTATTGCTGCATCAGCATCAAATACGAATTTCAACATTGTTATACAATAATACACAGAAGTATATAAATGTTTTGTCTGAAAAGAACGCAATTCAACAGGTTCTTTTGCGTAAATATAATAAACTGGTTTGTTTTCTTTCTTTGTATGAGCAATTTAGTGATAGGAACATCTATTGTTGAGGGAAAGATTGAGTTTTACAGTCATGATAGAAAATTAGATGTTGTTGCAAAAAAGTGTGATGCTGAAACAGAAAAAGCGTGGTTAGACTGTAATGCTTCTGAGTTTGATAAATATGTGTGGCGTCTTGAGCGGCATCTTGCAAAGCAGGCAAAAGATTATCTTACAATTAATGGTGATTGTTTGGAAAGTTTTCTTGTGCAGCCGGATAATGTTTATGATTTTGCTGATTTTGCTTTAGGAATTCATGTTGGTACAAAAGATACTGTGAAAGTTTGGGTTGATGTAGACATTGATAAAATTGCTAAGAATTATGAGGGTAAAAGGAAAGGTGCATTAGTTAATATGGTTGGCACGGTGAAAATTAACACTTCAAAGTGGGCTCGTGGAATGTCTGTTTTTGAGCGTGACTGGAATATTGCTTTGTGTGAGGCTTGGGGTGGTTTTGTTGGCTATCCTGGTTATGAATGGCCACGAACTGCTAAACAGTTTGAAAACCATTGCGTTTATCATGCTCAAAGCATATTAATTGGAACAAAGAAACAATTGTCAAGATACGAAGTTTTGGCAGACAAATCTCCTGGTTATACAGAAGAGATTCGTAAGGCGTTAAGTTATTTTCGAAAATGAGATGTGTGGGATTTAAATAGTTGTGTTATAATATGATTCTTAGAGGTGATAGTTCATGAAAAAATTTCTGATAATTTCATTTTTTGTGTTGATGATTGTTTTTAGCGTGATGGTTGTTGCTCAACAGGCAAGAAGGCGTCCGCCAGCAATTGATGCTGCAGGAAGTGTTATGTCTTTGCCTGGAAAATCAACAACTGCGTATGGCTGGCATGGTGGTGCTGCTGGTTCTTCAGCGTCTCCTAAAGCTAAAATGAGTCGTCCAACAGAAAGTAAGTCTTCTCCGGCTGGAAAACCGTCGTTGAAAGGTGCAATGCCGAGATTAACTGGGCGTACTGGTTTTTCTCGTCATACTATTCCTCAGAATAGTCGCGGCCCTAAAATTGCAATAACCGGCAAATTAGTTAGTAGCTCCGTTTCTCGCAGCACTAATCGTGCGAGGTTTGCACAAAGTGGTCGAAAATCAAGTGAAAGCAGTAGTAGTTCTGCTTCAACTGCTTTTGAAGGTAGTGAGAGTTCGGGGCAAAGTGCTGGTGGCGTTTCTGGTGCCGGTACTGGTGGTAGTTCTGCTGGTGGAACTTCTGCTCCAACACCTACGCCGACAAAGCCAGCTTAGAGTTATAGAGAATTATGACTGCTTCTTAAAAAGATGCTTGACTACTTTTGATAGCCTGTGTCAGGAAAGAATTCTTGTTTCATTTTGTCTGCTTCTGCTTGGCTTTCAAGCAGTCTGTAGACAACGATTCCAACGTATGCGACAAGGTGTGGGTTGCCAGAGACTACTCCAAACTGGCTGACAAAATTTGCAATACAAGGATTATCTTCAGTGAGGCGTTCGATTGTTTGTATGAGAAATTCATTTCCAGGTTGTTCACTAATTTCTCGTTGAACTGCAAGGCCTATTTCTTTGTGAACAATAGGTAGTAATCCTTTTTTGTCAGTCATGCAAGTTTGAAATTCACTTTGCTTTTAAATCTGCGGTACTTTTATAAACCTCGTTCTGTTTTCTTCTCTCGTGAACATCCTTAATTTTGGCGGGGGTGCTTTTGTTGGGACTGCGTATATGGTAGGTTCTTTGCTTGCTTTTGACCAGTGTTTGGTCGCTCCTGAGGTTGGTGTTGGTTTTTCTCGTAAGTCTTTTTTTGATTTTGTTGATGAGGCTGGTGTTTCTTTTAATGATTTGGAGTCGCGTATTGATGATGTTTTTGCAGTTATGCCTTCTTCTGTGGCTTCTGGTTCTGAGGATGTTGTTTCTAAGGTGTTTCCTGTTGCTCAGGGTATTAGTGGTGGTTCGTTGTTGGCATGGAGTGTTTTGGGTGATGTTCCTCTTGTGTATTTGGCGCGTAGTGTTTTGGAGTTTGATGCCAGAGTTTATTTTGATGTTGGCTCAAATGCTGGTGCGTGGTTGAAGGCTTTGTTTCCGGTGGTCGTGAATTCTGCAGGGTGTTGTTCAATTGCTGCGGCAAAGTTGTTGTCTGCGCCGTTTGGCAAAAAAAAGTTGGGTGAGTGTTTGTTTGATATTGCTTCAGAATGTTTTTTTGGTGTTGCGCGTAGTGCAAGAATGCATTTTCCTTCTGGGTTTTGTAAGGGTGGTGCGCTTGAGAATTATGTTAAGGATATTGCCAGTCATCATCCTGGTTTGTCGTTAAACTTTAATGATTTTGAGCGCAGGCAGAAAAAGTTGATTGTTATTGCTGAGCGTTTGGATTATGTTGAGCATATGGAAGCTGAGAAGTGGCATGAGACTGAGGTTTATTTTGGTATTTCGCCTTATGACAAAATGCCTATTGAGAAGGCTATTCGTGCTTCTTGTTCTCTTCCTGGCTTGATGGAGCCTTTGGATTTTTACGACCCTGTGCTAAAGCAGAATGTTCAATTGGTTGATGGTGGTGTTTCTAAGACTATTGGTTTTAGGAAGATTAAGGAGGTTTGTCCTGGTGCTGGTGTGTGGGTTGTGTTTAATCCTATTGTTCCTCATGAAGAGCCTGTTACTAATATTGTTGATGTTGCTGAGCAAATTCTTAGGAGGCTGATTTACAATCGTAAGTGTGCAGTGTGGGATCGTTTGGAGCCTGATATTAAGGAGCGTGTTATTTTGTTTGAGGGTGATAGTTCGTTTATGTCTGGCTTGCTGGCTTGGCCTGATATGAAGAAGGCTTTGTGGCATGGTTATTGGCATGGTGTTGAACAGTTGAGAAGCAGGTATGATTGTGTTAAGGCAAAGCTTGAGCGTGCTGGTTTGTCTATTGCGCCGCATCGTATTTTGAACATTTATTTTGAAAAGAATCTGGGAAGAAAGGAAGTTTATGGGTGTTGATCAAAATTAGGGTGTACCTGCAACACGTCAACTGCCGAACCATCTGCTTTGCATGATTGCATAGTATATTTACCCCTACTGAAACGAAAGGCTTAAATATTTGTAGGGGTAAATGTATTTTGATGGTGATGATAAAGGAAAAGACAGTGAACAGACACGTATATTTGTATGCAGAACATTCAT
>JACQMU010000167.1 GCA_016203425.1 Candidatus Woesearchaeota archaeon | reverse complement strand
TGGTTTTTGTTTTTACTTATAGTGATGATGAATTGAGTCTGACAAAGGATGTTGCGAATGAATTGCTGTATCGTTTTCCTGACAAAATTATTATTCTCGGGCGTGAGCGTTCTGGTGAGGTTCGTTGTAGTTTGCGAAGTGCAAAGCACAATGTGCAGAAAATGCTGGAGAATGCACTTGTTGGCGTGCAGGGTTATGGTGGTGGCCACGAGCATGCTTGTGGCGCGAGCATTAAAAAAGAGGATTTTGAGCAGTTCGTAAACAACATTAGAAAAGAAGCTGTGTTTTAGGGCAGGACATAAGTTTCTGAACATTATGTAATCCTGCACTATTTAGTAAACCTCACGAATTTCCATTTGATGTATAACCTGGAAATTCGTGACGGTGCTCGAGAAAAGCGCGTTTATATATCTGATCGCTTTTCTCGACAAGACACTTTTTTGTCCAATCTATACTGTCTTTTACTATTTTAGGGCAATATTTTTAAACACTCCCCGCATACAAAAATAGATGGCATCTTACGATGATATTGTCAATCTTGCGCTCAGAAGAAGTTTGTTTTATCCTGCATCAGAAATATATGCCAGCGCGCCTGCTGGTGTCTACAGTTTCGGGCCGTATGGGGCAGCAATGCGGCGAAAAATTATTGATTTGTGGCGCAAAGAACTTGTGCATAAAGAAAACTTTCTTGAGCTTGAAGGCGCGCTTATTCTGCCAGAAGATGTCCTGAAAGCATCTGGGCATTTGACAAACTTTAATGACCCTATGACGCAGTGTACAAAATGCAACACTGTGCACAGAGCAGACAAACTATTACAAGAAAAAACAGGCAAAGAATTCAAAGAAGCACAATCTGACGTTGAATTGACAGCAGCACTGCGGGACAACAAGCTTTTTTGCCCAAAATGCAAAGGGCAATTGTCCGGCGTGCGAAAATTTAACATGACTGTTAGCACAGGCCTTGGTGCTGTCACTAAAACAACTGCTTACTTGCGCCCTGAAACATGCCAGACATTATTTGTAGACTTTCTGAGAATGACTAAAACAATGCGTGTTAAGCTTCCTCAAGGGCTTGCACAGGTTGGCAAAGTTTTCAGAAACGAAATTTCGCCAAGGCAAACCATACTGCGTGAAGTGGAATTCGCTCAAATGGAAGCAGAAATATTCTTTGATCCTGCATTCATTGACAATGTTGACAGCTTTGATGCTGTTGCAGATTACAAGATAAACATTCTCCGCACAGGAAAAAAAGAAACAGAGCTTGTCAAAGCAAAAGAGTTGGTGACACAAAAAATAGTGTCTGGCAAACTGATTGCATATTATCTCGCGCGCACACAGCAGTTGTATGAAAAATATGGATTTCCAACACAAAAACTGCGGTTTAGAGAGCTTGATGGTGACGAACGTGCATTTTATGCCAAAGAAGCATTTGACTTTGAAATAGAAACATCACTTGGGTGGGTTGAGTTAATAGCGAATAATTACAGAACTGACTATGACCTGAAAAAACACAGCGAAGGCAGCAAAAAAGACTTAAGCTATGTATACGATACGGGCAAAAAAATATTGCCCCATGTGTGGGAAATCTCAATTGGGCTGGACAGAACATTCTACGCAATACTCGACAACAGCTACAGAAAAGAAGGAGAACGAACATGGCTTTCATTGCCGATACAGATTGCGCCTATGCAGGCCGCCGTATTTCCGTTGTTATCCAACAAGCCAGAACTTGTTCAGAAAGCACAACAGATTTATAAAGAACTGCATGACTGCTATGACTTATTTTATGACGACACTGGGAGCATTGGCAAACGGTATGCGCGAATGGACGAAGTCGGCTGCCCTTTTTGCATAACTATAGATTTTGACAGTATCGCCAATGGGGATGTTACAATCCGGGAGCGCGATGCCACAAAACAAAAACGGATAAAAATATCAGATTTGCGGCAAACATTATTTGAACTCATTAGTGGCATCAAAAAACTTTAGGGGGGAACAACATGAACATCAACGAACTCAAAGCAGGACAAGGCAGCGTAACAGTCGAAGGAGAAATCACAGAAGTAACAGAACCAAGAACGTTTGAAAAATATGGCAAAAGCGGACGCGTGGCAAACGCCACTTTAAAAGATGACACAGGACAAATAAAGCTGTCTTTGTGGAACGAACAAATTGATACAGTCAAACAAGGAGCAACCATCAGAATTACAAACGGCTATGTCAGCGAGTGGAAAGGAGAACTACAATTAACGACAGGGAAGTTTGGAAAGATTGAAATATTATATAACGAAGGCAGTAAGTAATTAATATTAACATTAAAATAACACATATTCTGTTAACTGTCCTTCGTTTGTCGAGAAAAGCAATCATATAGATAAACGTGCTTTTCTCGAGCACCTCACGAAATCCTCGTTATGCATCTTACTGGATTTCGAGCGGTATTAATAGAGGAAGACTATTTTATTATTTACTTTCTTCCTCTATTATAGTTCAGATATGTCAATCCCTTTAAATAATACTGCAGTTTGAACCACTGTCACTATGCCATTAATCCTTGCAAGCGATGTTGGTGGGACAAAAACAATACTTGCAGTATACAATCTTAAAGACGGCAAACTACAGCTTCTCACAAAAGAAAAATACAAAAGCAAAGCATACAAAAGCTTTGAAGAACTCCTAACAAATTTCTTTACCACAACAAAAATCATTGTTTCAACAGCAGTCTTCGGCGTGCCAGGGCCAGTGCTCAATAATACGTGCAAAGCAGCCAACCTGCCGTGGTTCATCGACGCAAAAAAACTCGAGCAAAAATTTCATTTTCAAAGAGTAAAATTAGCCAATGACTTTTACGCATTCGGCAGCGGCGTTGAGCTTCTGCCGCCAAAAGACTTCACAAAACTCAACAATGCAACCCCCTGCGAGAAAAAAACACGGGCATTTATTGGTGCAGGAACAGGGCTGGGGGAAGCATACGCAGTCTGGATGGATGGCTACCATGTCTATTCATCAGAAGGAGCACACGCAGACTTTGCACCACGAAATGACATGGAAATAGCACTACTTCAGTTTCTCGCAAAAAAATTCGGGCACGTCAGCATAGAACGATTACTCTCAGGGAAAGGGCTCACAAACATTTACCGCTTCCTGCGGGGAGAAGAAATAAACGAAAACGATGACTTAAGCATAAAGATAGTCCAACACGCACTCAACAATAAAGATGCAGTGTGCAAACACGCAGTTGACATTTTCACATCAATCTACGGCGCAGAAGCAGGCAACCTTGCTCTACGAACAAAAGCAATCGGCGGAATTTACATCGGCGGCGGCATTGCGCGAACATTACTGCCCAAAAATAAAAAACTGTTTCTCAACGCATTCCACGACAAAGGGCGGTTGTCGTACTTAACTAAACAAATACCTGTCTATATAGTAATGAACCCAGAAACAGGCATCCTGGGAGCAGCAAACTACGCACGAAAATACTTCTTCAGCGACACGTTTCAACAACAAGAATACTCAATGGATTTGTAGTTCACATCACCCAACAGCACAAACCATTTCAGCATTAGGAACTCTCACATTCAATGATTCAACAATAATTGGGTTTTTCACATAAGTTTTGCTGCCTTGCTTGACTTTGAATTCTATGTTTAAGTAAATCTTGCCGTTTTCCAATGAAACTTTCACGAGCCATTTTTTAACGCTTGCCAACGTTTGTTTTGACACATTGAAGAAATCCGCAGCACCCATTATTTCTATCCCAGTCATTCTTTTTCGCTCGTCAAAATCAACAATTAAATTATCAATCTCTATAGAGT
>JACQMU010000162.1 GCA_016203425.1 Candidatus Woesearchaeota archaeon | reverse complement strand
TTTGTCATGATGTTGATTGCTTCTTCTTCTGGTTTGTTTTTTAGTGTTTGCCAGATGTATGCTTTTTTGAAGTCCCAGTTGCCGAAGTGGCTCCACACGCCCCCTTTCTTGCGCATGTCTTCTGATGTTATGAGATAGTTTTCTGGTGGGTTGCAGTGTGTGTATTGTAGTATGTCTTCAGTGTTTTCTATTTTTTGTTGCACCTTTACGGTGTCATTCAAAACCGTGTTTTGAATGGATTCCAGATATTTTTTTGCTTCTTCTTTTTTGTTGATTGGGAATAAGTTGTTAAGTATTTCGTGTGCTTCAAATAGGTTGTAGTTATATTTTTCAGTGAGAATATCGTATGCTTTGTTTGAGCCGCACGCTAACATGCGTAGTATGCCTATTGCTTCTTGTTCGTTGTTTGTGCTTAGCATTTTTCCGACCCAGTGTGCCATTGGTGTGTTTTGGCTGCCGCCGTCGAATGTGACTGCTCGGTCTGAGATGTATGCGAATTGGTGTCCGAAGTCCCACCATGATGTGATTATTGCGTCTTTTTGTGAGTTTTCTTTGATTTGTGTGAGCGCATTCCACCACGCATAATTCATATCTGGAACAGTGTTTTTAAGCCAGAGATTTGTTTGCGCTATCTGATTATTTGTGATGATAAATAACATTATGAGCAATAGTACTGTGCTGATTATTTTTGTGCCAGTCATTTCTCCAATTTTTTTTTGGATGAGCATTAGTGCGTGGCTTGCAGAAATGCTTAATGGTACAATTAGGAGAAGAATAAATCTTTGTCCTTTTAGCGCGGCATAAACTCCCGCTAGAATGGTGATTGTTAGAAATAGCCCGTAGACAAATTGTGTGCTTGCAAGTTCTGTTTTTCTGATGAGCATGAAAATTCCAATTAATGCAAGTAGCGTGAAAAGTGGGCCCCCTGAGGAGTTAATGAGTCGGTTGATGTCTGTGGCTTGAAGTTCTGCTACTGTCGTGTACACGTTTGGCCATAAATCCATGCGTGAAGCTGCATTAATCTTTGAGAATGAGAATGGTCCCATGATTAGGCTTTTGTATGACTTAAATCCTTTGGTGAACTCAAGAGTGGCGTATTCATGGTATGAGATGACGTATGAAACAAGAATTGATGAGATTGTGATGAAGAAGATTGTGTTCAAGACTATATTTACTATTTTTGTGCGGGGGGTGTGGCCTCTCATGAGAAAGAGGATTAAGCCAATACTTGTTGCTATGCTTATGTATAACACGTGCCACCAGCCTGCCCAGGTGAATGCGTAGAGTGCTAAAATTGTGCTTGAAATAATAACGTACAATATCCTGCGAAGTGTTTGTTTTGTGGTAAGCATTGAGATAAAGAAGAACATGAATACTGTTGGGAACATAAGATTGTAAGCATCTGTATCAATCATGCCAAATGCCGTTTTGGTTATGGCAAAATGATTTAGTGAAAATATTGTTGCAGTGATTATGCCGCCAAGGTTATTGCTGAGTGTTTTTCCGATGAAGAATAATATTATTATTGTGATGATTGTTGTGATGATGGGGAAGTATGATGTGGATTGCATGATTGGTGTGTTTGGTTTGAGTGTGTTAATGATTGTGTGAATTGTGGCGAGTGTGTAGGGGTGGAGGTTTATTGATAGATTGCTTCCAAGTGGTGCAGTTGCGTGTTCATCCCACGGAATTCCTTCTTTTATTGTGTCACCTATCTGTCCTTTTGTGTAAATGTTGCGCGCGAGCCTTAGGTAATAATAGCTGTCTATGTCTGGAAGGTATGTGTAAACGCCCCCTTTATCAGTGTAGGTGTATTGTTGGCGAACAAGTGTGGCAATCGCTTGTTGTTCGCGCTGAATGTTTTGGTCTGTTTTGAATATGGTGTCTAACTGTTGATGTGCAAGTTGGTTGATGTTTGAATCTGGTAAGTCTGGTTGTTGGTCTTTTATTGCAGTATAAATTTGTGGGAGATACTTGTTGTACGTTATTCGTTCTGCTGCAGATTCTGCAAGCAGTAAGTCATCTGCTTGTAGTCGGAGATGTATGCCGCCCCATGGAAAAATGCCATAGTTTGGAATGAATTGTAGAATTATAAGGAGTGCCAGACAGCAAAATGTTGGGTGTTTTATTATGAATTCTTTTGTTTTTTTGAGTTTGGTTAATGTTTCCTTATTGGGGGGGTTGGTTTCTACAGTCTGTCTGTTTAGAACGGCTTTTGCATAACCGGTTGTTTTTTTTAGCAAATCCAGTATTTTTGTCGTGTCAAAGTTGATGTCGTTGTTGATGCGCGCGGGTTGTTCCATATTATTTAGCGTATTCTTTCAACTCGTATTTTAAAGCTTATTGTTTTGTTGCCGATTTTTTGTAGAAGTTCATTGTCTGCGCTGAATAATTCGTTTGCAGGAATTTGTATTGTTTTTGTTTGTCCTTGTTTCAT
>JACQMU010000164.1 GCA_016203425.1 Candidatus Woesearchaeota archaeon | reverse complement strand
GTACAACAACCATACACCTACCTGCTAAAAATATGCTCAGGACACTTTCCAATAAACGTGAGCGTAAACGGCAACCAGTTCATTGTCAAAAACTTCCTCGGAGAAAAATATCCAAGAACAATGACAATAAAACAAGGCGCAAAAGTAACAATCCAAGGAGACAAAATAACAGTTGAATCACCAGACAAAGAAAAAGCAGGACAAACATCATCAGAAATAGAACTACTCACAAGAATAAGCAAACGAGACCCACGCGTCTTCCAAGACGGCATCTACCTGGTACAAAAAGCAGGAGAACAAATAGCATGACACTACTAACACTAAAACAACAAATAAAGAAAAACAAACCAAAATTTTACAGACAAAACCACGAAGCACTGCCAAGAATCAAAACCAGCTGGAGAAAACCAAAAGGAATACACAGCAAACTAAGACACGGATTTGCAGGACACAGAAACACAGTAGAACCAGGATACGGAACACCCGCATCATTAAGAGGAGTTGGCAAAGAAGGCCTAATTCCAGTATTAGTTAACACACTACAAGAACTCGCAACACTCGACGCAAAAAAACAAGGCATCATCATTGCGCACGTTGGAACAAAGAAAAAAACAGAGATTATCAAAGCAGCACAAGAAAAAAAACTAACAATCCTCAACCTTAAAAACCCAGCACAATTCCTCACAAAAACAGAAGCAGAACTCAAAAAACGAAAAGAAACAAAGAAAACAAAAACCACAGAAAAACAACCAAAACAAGACGAAACAAAACAACAGAAAAAAACAGAAGACCAAACAAAAGAAGAACAAAAGAAAGAACTGGACAAACTATTAACCAAAAAGGAACAATAACATGAACCTACAAAAACGACTAGCAGCACAAATAATGAAATGCTCACCACAAAGAGTACATCTTGCACCTGAAAAACTCACTGAAATAACAGAAGCAATAACCAAAACAGACATACGAACACTCATAAAAAAAGGAACAATACAAGAAATACAAAAACAAGGTATAAGCCAATCAAGAACACGCCACACAAGAAAACAAAAACGCAAAGGGCGACAACAAGGACAAGGCTCACGAAAAGGCAAACACAATGCACGACTGTCTGACAAAGACCTATGGATAAACACAGTACGACTACAAAGAAAATTACTCAAAACACTAAGAGAAAAAAAACACATAACCCCACAAACACACCAACTACTTTACGCAAAATCAAAAGGCGGATTTTTCAGAAGCCTCCATCACCTCAAAGTCTACATCAACGAAAGAAACCTCATAACAAAATAAAATGGCAACAAACAAACAATACACAGTGCAAAAAAGAAGAAAACGAGAAGGAAAAACAGACTACACACACAGACTCACACTCATAAAAAGCAAGAACACAAGATTCACAATACGCAAAACACAAAAACACACAATAATCCAACTCATACAATACACACCAGAAGGCGACAACATTGCAGCCAGCACAAACACACAAGAACTCAAAAAATTAGGGTGGAAAGGCGCAACAGCCAACACACCCGCAGCATACCTAACAGGCATGCTGGCCGCAAAAAAAGCAAAAGAAAAAAACATCACAACAGCAGTAAGCGACTTAGGATTCACAACCTCTGTAAAAGGCGCAATTATTTACGCAGCAATCAAAGGCGCAAACGACAACGGACTAACAATCACCTGCTCAAAAAACATGTATCCAGACGAACAAAGAATAAACGGAACACAAATTGCACAATTTGCAAAAAAACTCAAACAAGAAAACAAACAAGCATACGAAAAACAATTCAGCACATACCTTAAAAACAGCCTTGACCCAGAAACACTGCCACAACACTTTCAAACAATCATGAAACTGATAAAAGGTGTACAATGAGCCCTGCAAAAAAACAACAAACAACAAATAAAGAAACAGAAGAAAAAATAGAAGTAGAAAAAGACATCATAACAGAACTACCTGAAGAGGAAGAAGACCTCAAAAAAGAGAAAAAACCAGACATAACAGACTGGCAGCCAAAAACAACAACCGGCAAACGAGTAAAACAAGGCGAAATAAAACACATCAGCCAAATACTCGACCAAGGAACCCCAATCATGGAAACCGGCATCATAGACGCATTACTGCCAAACCTAAAAAATGAATTACTCTTCATAGGCCAATCAAAAGGAAAATTCGGCGGCGGACAAAAAAGAATTTTCAGACAAACACAGAAAAAAACACCAGAAGGCAACAAACCAAGCTTCTCCTGCCAAGCAGTAGTCGGCAACGAAGACGGTTATGTTGGTGTTGGTTACGGCAAATCAAAAGACACCGTCCCTGCAAGAGAAAAAGCACTACACAAAGCAAAACTCAACATCCTCAAAATAAAACGCGGATGCGGAAGCTGGGAATGCGGATGCAAAACACCACACTCAATCCCATACAAAGTAATCGGCAAATGCGGCTCAACAAAAATTGTCCTCATGCCTGCACCAAAAGGAAAAGGGCTGTGCGTTGAACAAGAATGCGCAAAAATCCTAAAACTCGCAGGCATCAAAGACATCTGGAGCAAAAGCTTCGGACAAACACGCGTAAAAACCAACCTTGTAGCAGCATGCGTTGAAGCACTACACAAACTATCAACAACAAAAATAAGGCCAGAAGATGCAGAAACAACAGGCATAAAGGAGGGACAACTGGCATAAAATGACAAAAATTGCAATCATACGAATAAGAGGGCAAGTGGGCATGAACCCAAAAAGAAAAACCAGCCTAAAATTATTGAGGCTAACAAAAAAATACTCAGTAATAATTACAGAAGACACACCAGCAGTCAAAGGACAATTAAACCTCTTAGCACCAGACATAACCTGGGGAGAAGCAAGCGAAGAAACAATAAACACACTCCAAAAAAAGTATCCAGACAAAAAAACATACCACTTAACCCCGCCAATTAAAGGCCTTGGAAGAAAAGGAATAAAACTAAGCTTCAAAAACAAAGGAGCATACGGATACCGAGGACAAACAATCAACGACCTTCTTAAGAGGATGATGTAAATGGTTGTCAAAAAAAGAAAAAAAATAACCAGAATGCGCGGCACGCGAACACACGGCTGGGGATTAGTACACAGAAACTCAGGACAAAGAGGCGGCGCAGGCAACGCAGGAAGAGGAAAAAAAGCACACAGCAATAAACCAACCAACTGGCTGGACAAAGAAAACCCAAGATACTTCGGCAAACACGGCTTTAAACCAAAAGGCCAAAACACAGAAGATAAAGTTATCAACATAATTGACATCGAACAAAAACTCCCAGAATGGACTGCAAACAAAAAAACCATTCTGACAGGAAAAACATTTGAAATAAACCTCAAAGAATTAGGATACACAAAACTCCTCAGCACAGGAAAAACAACAAAAACATACAAGCTCACAATTCAAAAAGCAACAGAAAAAGCAATCAAAAAAATAACCACCGCCGGAGGCAGTGTCATAACAGCTGAAAAACAATGAGCTGGTATCACTCAATACTTCTAAACCTGCCAGAAGTAGCACCACCACAACAAAAAAAACTATCATTCAAAGAAAAACTAAAATGGACCGGCATTACCCTCATCTTATTCTTTGTTTTAAGCCTTGTACCGCTATTCGGGCTAGGACAAAACGCATTACAAAGATTTGAGATACTATCAATCATCCTCGGAGCAAGCTTTGGCTCAATACTCTCACTAGGCATAGGCCCATTAGTCACAGCATCAATAGTCTTACAACTCCTCAACGGCTCAGGAATACTAAAGTTCGACACAAAAACACATGAAGGCAGACAACTCTACCAAGGCATACAAAAACTAAGCAGTGTATTTTTTATAATCTTCGAAGCAGCCATCTACGTATTCATGGGCGGACTGGCACCAGCACCAGAACTCCTCGGCACAGCAGCATACTTACAACTGCAATTACTACTCGTATTCCAACTATTCTTAGGAGGAATCCTAATCATGTTCATGGACGAGGTAGTCAGCAAATGGGGATTTGGCTCAGGCATAAGCCTATTCATCGCAGCAGGAGTATCACAATCAGTCTTCATCAGAGCACTATCACCACTACCCTCACCAACAAACCCATCAATCGCAACAGGCGCACTGCCAGCACTATTCCAAAGCCTCGCAGCAGGAGACCCACAAAACGCATTCCTCATGCTATCTACAATAGTTTCAACAATAATCATTTTCATAATAGCAGTATTCGCACAAGCCATGAAAATAGAAGTTCCACTATCATTCGGAAGAATACGCGGACACGGCATACGATGGCCACTCAATTTCATCTACACATCAAACATACCAGTAATCCTTGTATCCGCATTCATGGCAAACATACAATTATGGGCAAGACTACTACAAAACAAAGGATACCCCATTCTTGGAACATTTGTCGGAAACACACCAGCAACAGGACTAGTAGCATGGATGTACAGCCCAGACATTGTAGCAAAATTCATCAGAGGCAGCATCCTGCCAAACGACATAGCACACGCAGCAGCATACCTGTTAATCCTCATAGTCGGATCAGTAGTATTCTCATGGTTCTGGGTACAAACAAGCGGCATGGACGCAAAAAGCCAAGCAAAAAACATTATGTCAACAGGCCTCTCAATCCCAGGATTCAGAAAAGACGAAAGGGTATTAGAAAGATTATTAGAAAGATACATCACACCACTCACCGTCATGGGAGCAATCACAGTAGGATTTTTAGCAGGACTAGCAGACCTCTCAGGAGCACTAACCAACGGAACAGGACTATTATTAACAGTAATGATAGTCTACAAATTATACGAAGACATAGCACGCCAACACATGGTCGACATGAACCCACTACTAAAAAAGTTTATTGGAGGATAAATGGGCATTCTCGACACGCTCAACAACACACTAAACATTATTCTCAGCCCACTGCTCGCACTACCACCATTATGGGCAATCACACTCTTAAGCTTCTCAATCGCATTGCTAACAACACTCATCTACAAATGGACAACAAACCAGTCAGTAATGAAAGAACTAAAAGACGAAATAAAAAAACTCCAAGAACAAGCAAAACAACTAAAAGACCAACCAGACAAAGCAATGGAAATCCACAAAAAAGTCATGGAAACAAACATGCAATACATGAGCCACAGCATGAAACCAACACTCATCACGTTCTTACCAATCATAATAATATTTGGGTGGATGCAAAAAAACTTTGCAAATGCAGGAACACTGCTTAACTTAGGCATCACACAATTAGGATGGCTAGGCACATACTTCATAACAACAATCATCTTCAGCATGCTCCTAAGAAAAATCCTCAAACTGCACTGAAAACAAACAACACATTTAAATACTATCCTCTTTATAAAGGGTTTAAATACACATCGTCGGGGGAACAATATGGCTGCAAAAAAACAAAAAGCAAAAGAAGTCAAGAAAGACAAACGAGAGATAGAAGTTGTCAACATAGTAGTTTCTGCATCACTCGGACACGACATCCCCTTAGAAAAAATGGCAGCCACATTAAGCAACACAGAATACAACCCAGAACAATTCCCCGGCCTCGTCATCAGAATAAAAGAGCCAAAAACAAGCGCATTAATATTCAGTTCAGGAAAAATAGTGTGCACAGGCGCGCGCTCAATGGACAAAGTCCACGAATCCATAAGAAAAATAATTAAGAGC
>JACQMU010000022.1 GCA_016203425.1 Candidatus Woesearchaeota archaeon | reverse complement strand
CGCTAATATAGTGGATGATAATACACACCAAAATTAACTTCATCCACTATACTTTCGTTATCCAGCACACTTGTTTCTCTATAGTAGTAACCAATCATTTTAAATGCCGAAGAACTTGATTGCGTTGTGGAAGAGCATGAGAAATATGCAGTCTATGTTTTTTTTATAGTTGCATTGATAAGTGTTGGCGCAATAACATTTTTGTTTGTCAACGCAAAAAGCAGCCACCCGCAACAATTGCTTAATCCATATTTCTTAACAGGTGGGCTTATCAAGCATGTTTGCTGGGACAGCGACAATGGTGTTGTGCCGTACGAGCGTGGAATAACAAAAACAGAAGATGTTGAAGTTGTTGACAGATGCACTGTTTTAGGGGACAGTGAAGGTGTGCTGGAATATTCATGCACGCCAGATGGAAGCATTTTGGCAACAAGCATTCCCTGCCAGGCAGGATGCTACGAGGGAAGATGCATGAAATACGCAGCAACGAGCTATGCATTTAATCCGTTCCTCAACAACAAAATAAAAAAGATTGTTGTGTCGTGATTATCGCTTGCGTACAGCAGCAATATCCTCTAAACACTGCCTGTCAAACAAATAATTCAAAGGATTTGTTAATTTGTAAAACATCACGCACAAATCATTTGAATCATGCTGATGATGGTTAGCATCCTCATGCACCCGCTGCTGTGGAATTGTGCCAACAAGCCCAAATTGATGCCCTGCCTCATGCATCAAAATACACTTGTCCAATGACTCAGGAACATTCTCCCTAAAAATAAATATTGTGCCGTCATCCAATGCAACACCTGCAATATTGTTAAAGTAATACTCACCACTCAAGTACAGCACATATAATGACAGCTTGTCATGATCATACGAACGATACTTTGCAGCCAAAACTTCCAAATCAGCACGCTGATAGACTTTTTTACCAGTGTGAATCCCAACATCACTGTATTTGTGCGAGATGCCCTTTGGCTTATCAATAATCCTCGACAAAACCTGCTCAACAAGCTTTAAATCATCTTCTTTAATAGGATTAACACCTTCAACAGAATCAATCTCGATAATTAATGATTTGTAACCATCGCTGCGGATATAGCTTTCAGGAGAATATTTGTTGTTCTTCTTTGGCAACTGTGCATCATCACAATTAAAACATTGAGACTGTGGCTTGCTCTCCAAAAACTCACAGCCAAGCACTGTACTTAGCGACAACACAATTGTTGCGAGACCATTCCGCAAACGCATACAAAGAGAAATAATGTTTAAGTTTATAATGATTTGTTTAAGTGTTTACACATAGCCTGCTTTTTTGAAGTTATCATAATACTTATCTTCAACAGCCTTGAGCCAGAAACGAACAAGACTTATAATCATCTCATCAGGAATATTAGTGCTTTTTGATTTAATACCTTTCCCACCCCAAGAATTTAAGAGCATTTTCAAAATATTTTGGTGAAGCAGTATTTATTGCAGACGAAGCTTTGCCTAAAAGTAACATGCCTTTAATCTCAATATGTTTGTGAACATCTACCACGCTCATTCTGACATCATTCAAGGTGCTTGTTTATATAAAACTTACTGAACTCAAAAACAATCTTGCCAAATAATTTGTGGCTCATGGCAACGCGCTCTTTCAGCGACGGAACAAACAATTGTTTTTTCACATTAAAAGAGTATGGCAGTTCAAGTGTTACTTGCGTGTCCAGCACATAAGTTTTTGCAGGAATTTCTGCAAAGCCAACAAGTTTGTCGTCTTTAAATCTGTAGTCAACGTTAAGGCATTCTAAAATACCATTTTCGTCGTTGTAATATCCGCAAAAATGTGTTCCGCTGTATAATCTTGGGCGGAAGAGCAGATGAATGACGTGAGAAACAGGGTCACGCACTTTCTGCATTTTTTCAGGAGCAATAGAATATTCTTTGTTGTTCACTTTTATTCTGTGATTATTGTAGTCATATATTGTTGTGATGTTTGATGTTCTGCCCAACAAGCGCGCTTCGGCAACAGACATTAATGGATTGGCATCATGTTCTTTTATTTTAATGTATGACGTAAACACTCCGCCACTTGCTATAGTGTGCAATACTGGAAAGTCAACCGCGCATTCAAAAACAACCTTGTAAATGTCACCAGTATCATAAACTTTTTGAGCTTCAGCAGGCAGTGCTGTCTTTTCGAGTTTTGAGAATGACAAAGTTGAACTGCCAACTTTTATCCAGTCATTCCACAACAAATTAAAATTGTACGTACCAAGCTGAAAAGG